>CACXHF010000414.1 GCA_902767305.1 uncultured Eubacteriales bacterium | reverse complement strand
TGAACGTTACCTATCGGACAGAGGGGCAGGCACCCGTACTGGTGCTCTCCGCTCTGCTGCTGCCGGAAAAAGGTGTTTCAGATCTGAAAGTAGAAAACGCAGCTGTCCTTACAGAAGCAGACCGCTCCGTACTGGTAGGATGGGCGGTGCCGAATATGGATGCATCCCTGAATCTTCCGGTATCTTTCTCCGCAGCATTCCATGCAGATCATGCAGACCTTGGCTGGATGATGACTTTCTGCTCCTCCGATCCGCTTCATGCGGTTTCCCGGGAGATTGACACGCGGGTTGGCGACACAGATCCGGAAGCATTGCTGACGGAAGTTGCGACACTTCTGACTGCTCTGAAGGATGGCACTGATCTGCCTGCAGCTGAAGGGAAAACAAAGGAAATCGTCAGCAAAATCAACGAGCTGAACAATGGTCTGAAAACGCTGGATGCCGGTGCTTTCACTTTGGCAGACGGTGCGAAACAGGTATCCGACGGCCTGCACACCCTGAATACCGGCCTTGGTACATTGAAAAAGAACAATAAAGCCCTGAACAGCGGCGCAGAACAGATCTTTGCCGCAATCCTGGATACAGCCAATACCCAGATTGCTGCTTCCGGTCTGGAGGATGCCGGAATCACCATACCGGTACTGACCGCGGAGAATTATGCTGAGATTCTGGACGGAATCAATGCGCAGCTGGATCCCGAAGCGCTGAAAGCGGCCGTTTCCGCTAAAGTTGCAGAGGAAGTTCGGAAACAGGTTGCAGCCAATGAAAGTCAGATCAGGGAAGGCGTTCAGGAAGCCGCAAAGAGCAAAGTACTTGAAGCAGTTCTGAAAGCTGCCGGTCTTGATATGACCGCAGATCAGTACGCTGCCGCCCTGAAAGACGGGCTGGTGACAGAGGATCAGGCCGGTCAGGTGAACGCAGCGGTGGAAGCCCAGATGCAGAGCGAAACCCTTCAGGCTCAAATCGAGGCTGGAGTTCAGGAGCAGATCGAAAAAATCACAGCTGAAAATACAGAGGAATATCTGGCAAAGGATGAAACAATTGCCGCAAAGCTGAGCCAGGCAGCAACAGCCCGGGAACAGCTGACAGCTCTGAAAGAGCAGCTGAATCAGGTGAACACTTTTGTGACCGGCCTGAAGGATTATACAGACGGGGTTGCCCAGGCATCAGACGGTGCATCTTCGCTCTCCCTCGGTGCAAAGCTGGTATCAACCGGTGCATCCAAGCTGCAGGAAACCGGAACAAAAACGCTGAAAGACAGTATCCTTGCAGCTGAAAAAGACGCCGCAGAGAAGCTTCTTCCGCTTGTGGAAAAGGATCTGACCAGCGCATTGAATGTGTGGAATGACACAAAAGATCATCTGTCAGATATCGGATACGATCTGAGATCAGAAGGTATGGCTGCAGAAACGGTCTATATCATTCGGACAGATCTGAAATAAAAAGTGAGCCGGACAGTTGACGCAGATTGCGCCAATTGCCCGGCTCTTTTTCATTTCTTTTGATAAAAAAGGGATTCACCCGCCATACGCCCCGCGGAATATCCAGCTGTCCCCTTGAAACATGTCCGATCCAGAGAATCCTGGCTTCCTTTCACAGACAGCAGGAAAACAGAAGGCAGCGGCACGACCGGAATTCTCCTCCGAACAGCTCCCGGTTCAGAGTACCGCACGCACGTCATCCACGGTAACCGGAGCGGTAATCAGCCCCTGTTGAAGCATCCAGTCGATATTCTCCTGCCAGCAGGTGTCTGACTGACTGAGGAATGGAATTCCCTCCGGTTCCATAACCGGCAGCAGCATCTCCATGCTTCTGCGCTCTACCGTTTCGGACAGAGGAAAGTTTTCGGCATTCTGGTTATCCAGCAGGATTCTGAGGGCCTCCTCAGGATTGGCCTTCATATCCTCAAAGCCTTTAGCCGAGGCACGCAGAAACGCCCGTAAAGTGTCCGCATCATGCTCGATCATGTTATCCGATGCCAGGAAGATCCCCTCATAATAGCTGGGTACCCCGTAATCGTCCACCTTGAACCAGTTCAGCTCGAATCCTTCTTCTTCCAGCTGCGGCACTTCATGATTTAACATGCAGTCAATCGTAGCATCCACATTGCCGGTGGTCATGGCGCTCATCAGGTCAAATCCCACATCGATCATTCTTACACGTTCGGCCTCCGTGCCGGTATAGGCCATCATAGTTCTGATCAGCGCCTCAGAAAGCTCCGTCCCGGAGTAGCCGATGGTCTTTCCAGCCAGATCCTGCGGGGCAGTAATGCCCTTGTCTTTCAGGGACAGAACGATATTCAGGGGACCCTGGACTACCGCAGCGATGGCCTTTATCGGCACTTTCTGGTTAGCCCGCGCCTGTATTACATTCTGCTGGTAGTACAGTCCCACATCCGCACGGCCTGCAGCTACCATGGACATGGCGTCATTGATGTTGGAGGGAAAGCGAATGTTCACCTTCAGTCCTTCCTCGGCATAGTAGCCTTTCTCGATAGCGACATACATGAACGCATGCAGCGCATTGGGATACCAGTCCAGTACGACATCCATCTCCCGAAGTTCATCAGCACAGCACATTCCGGTCAGTGCCAGACAGAAAGCAAACAGGACAGCAAACAAACGTTTCATAAAGCAAAACTTCCTTTCTCGTCAGGATTCTCCGCGCCACTTTACCACGCGGCGTTCAATCAGGCCTACCAGTCCCACAGCCAGCATGGCCACTACGGACATCAGCACGACCGGTGCAAATACTCCTGCACCGTCCAGCTGCGTCATCATGCGGCGGGAGAAGTAACCCAGACCGCTCTGTGCACCCAGCCATTCCCCGATGGCCGCACCGATGACACTCATGGGAATCGCCATCTTGAGAGCGGAGAAGAAATAGGGCAGCGCACAGGGAACCTTGATTTTGAGGAAGATGTCCCTTTTTGTCGCCCCGTAGGTCAGCAAAAGCTCGGACATCTCCACATGCGCAGACTGGAGTCCGTCATACACCGTGATGGCGATAGGAAAAAAGGTGATCAGTATCGTCACCAGCACCTTGCTCCAGATGCCGTAACCAAACCACAGCACAAACAGCGGTGCAATTGCCGTAGTGGGAATGGTCTGAGAAGCCACCACCACGGGATAGAGGGCTTTACGGCACAGAGGACTTCCATCCATCGCCGCCGCAAGAACCAGTCCAAGTCCCAGAGAGATCGCCATCCCCACCGCACACACCAGCATTGTGGCAGGCAGATGCACGGTCAGAAGAGGTATTCGCTGCTCCCACAGCTTATAAAGAATCTGTATCGGCGAGGGCAGAATATACGCAGCATTTATCTGCATGGCTCCCAGCTGCCAGAGCATCAGGAGTGCCAGTATCAGCAGCATCGCCGGCAGATTATTCCGGTTCGCCTTCATGTTCTCACCTGCCTCTTCAGTGCGTCAAGCATCGACTCGCGCAGCTCGATCAGTTCCGGCCTCGTCAGATCCCGACGGCTGCGTTCTCTCTCCAGAGGTACGGGAATTTCCCGGAGCGTACGGATGGGCGTCTCTGTTACTGCCAGCACACTGGTGGAAAGAAACAGCGCCTCCTCCACGTCATGAGTAATGAACAGTATCGTCCGTCCTGAACGACGCCACTGCTGATGCAGCCATTCCTGCATACTCACACGGGTCAGGAAGTCCAGTGCGGAAAACGGCTCATCCAGCAGCAGCAGATCACTTCCGGTAAGAATCGTCCTGGCAAAAGCCGCCCTCTGCCGCATGCCGCCCGAGAGTTCAGCAGGCATTTTATCCGCACAGCCCTCAAGTCCAACATCCCGAAGTGCCTCTTCCACGCGTTCCCTGCGTTCCCGTTTTGACAGTCCGCCCCGGATCTCCAGCGGCAGGGCAAGGTTTTCTCCTACCGTGCGCCAGGGGAACAGCAGATCCTTCTGGGGCATGTACCCGCAGTACTGCTTCTGTGCTCCGATAGGCACGCCGTTCACGAGGATTTCACCCTGATTCGGCTTCAAAAGGCCGTTGATCATCCGAAAGATGGTAGATTTCCCGCAGCCGCTGACGCCAATCAGACAATGAAAGGCACCCGGTTCCACCGAAAAGTTCAGATGATCAATAATGTCAGAATTTTCACCCGCATACCGAAAGGAGACCTTCTGAAATTCCAGTACGTTCATTGCCGCATCTCCCAGGCCATATCCCAGAATCCCAGTTCATAACGGCTGCAGTTAACGAAGATTTCCGTCAGCCGCGCCGCCTGTGCCTCCGTGCACCCCTCGGCAAGCCGGTCCATCAGCTCAATCAGCGCTTCATTGGTGGCATTATAATCCTCTGAAGCATAGCCCTGAATCCATTCCCCATAGAAGGAATGCAAAGCAGCGCCGGGGATTCTGTTCAGTGCCTGACCAATCTCGGCATAGCTCCAGGAACAGGCCAGAATTGCCGCCACGATCTCCATGGGCCCGCCCGTCTCTGCAGTCGCCAGCATGTAATGGGTGTAGGAGAGATTGGCCAGTGCAGGCTGAACAGAAAGGACCTGTTCCTCCCTGATGCCCAGCCGGGCCATATAAGCGCGGTGAATCTCCATTTCTCCGCCCAGGATAGCCTCCACATTGCGGGCAAACGTCCGCATCAGCTCGGGTTCACGGGCCTTTACCACTCCCATGGCAAATACCCGGGTATAGTCGAACAGGTAGAGATAATCCTGAAGCATGAAAAATCTGAACTTTTCCACGTCCAGTGTGCCGTCTCCGATGCCCCGCACAAAGGGATGTTCCAGGCACGCCTGCCAGATATCCGCCGAAGCTGCATGCATACGTTCTGTCAGCTTCATTTTTTCGCCTCCCCGATATACTCGCTTTTCAGATCGAACAGATGATTCATCGGCCCGCGTCCCCTGCCCAGGTCCAGCATCGCTGCCAGTGCACCGGAAATGTACTCTTTCGCCCGGGCAACAGCGTCCTCCAAGCCAAAGCCCTTTGCCAGATTGGAGGCGATGGCACTGGAAAGGGTGCATCCGGTACCGTGAGTATTGGGGTTGTTGATGCGCCGTCCTCTGAACCACTTCATGCCCGAGGGCTGCCACAGCAGATCATTGGCATCGTTCAGATCATGTCCGCCTTTCAGCAGCACTGCGCACTGCAGCTTTCTGCCGATAACCGCTGCAGCATTTTCCATATCTGCAGGGCTCTTAATCGTCATCCCCGAAAGGATCTCTGCCTCGGGAATGTTTGGGGTAATAATCTCTGCCAGCGGCAGCAGATAGGTGATCAGGGCTTCCAGCGCATCGTCTTTCAGCAGCTTCGCCCCGGAGGTCGCAACCATCACCGGGTCTGCCACGATATGCTTTGCACCGTACCGGACGAGTCTGTCCGCAATAACCCCGATCAGCGGCGCCGAGGATACCATGCCGATCTTCACCGCGTCCGGGAAGATATCGGTAAACACGGCATCAAGCTGCTGCCCCAGAAATTCGGGCGTGGCATCCAGGATGGCAGTAACGCCGGTAGTATTCTGCGCAGTCAGGGCGGTAATTGCCGTCATGGCGAACACGCCGTTGGCGCTCATGGTCTTGATATCCGCCTGAATGCCGGCGCCGCCGCTGGAATCGCTGCCTGCAATAGAAAGTGCTGTCTTCATAAATGATCTCCTTTTTCAAAAATCCTGAACAAGGTAATACTGTGCCGGTGATGGGAAGAACTGTCAGCATATACAAAATGAGATATCGTTCATGGAAAGCTTCAAAAGGCAGAACAGGCTCTGCAAGTATTTCCGGAATCCGTACATGTGCAATGGAGATTCCGAAGGAAGCGTCTGAAAGAAGCCGCACCACACTGTTTTCTGTCATCCGGCCGCCGCAAAGCAGCGTGGTCAGCCTTTCTTCCGAAAAATGATTGAACCAAAAGAATCGGGCAGCGCCCGATCCCGGACGCTGCCCGAAAAGACAGGAGAACTATGCCTCCAGCCGCGCGGTGATGCTGTTCAGCGCGCCTGCCTTCTGCAGAGCCAGCACAATCACAGCTGCAATCACCGAGCCGACAACGGTCGAGATCAGGAAAGGAACAATATAGGCATAAAAACTCACAGTCGCTGCAGATACGCCCATAAAGGCCACGGCAATAGGCCAGGCCAGCAGGCCGCCGACAACGCCGGTGCCAACTACTTCAAACCCTGCAGTGGGAATGACCTTTTTAAACAGCCGGTATGCAATTCCGCACAGCAGTGCACCGCACATGCTGCCAGGGAAAGCCAGCAGGCTGCCCAGGCCAAGCAGATTCCGGATCAGGCTGGCCAGGAAAGCCACAGCAACGCCGTACCAGGGTCCCAGCAGTACTGCACAGAACACGTTTACCATATGCTGCACCGGAGCACACTTGCTTCCAAGCACAGGAAAAGACAGGGTGCTGCCCACTACGGCCACAGCCACCAGAATTCCGGAAACAGCGATTTTGAGTGTCTTATTTGGTTTCATCTTGATAATCTCCTTTGAATGAAATGTCATGGAGAGTTGCACAGAGACAGCTCCCCCTCAGGGCAACAACATGGATACAGATATCCTGTTGGTCGGTCGGAACTTACTGGTTCCCTCTCACGCCAGAACATGGCTTCCCATCGCTGTCATCTTCCGCCGCAGGGCGCTCCCCCTCCGGCTGGTCTTTATTATCAGACGTGCGCTCTCCTTTTCACTTCCTTCAAAATGAGATGATTATCTTATCGGACGATGGTTTCCACCAGCGTCCGCAGAAGTCTGCATTCCTCTTCGATGTCCCTGGCGGCAAATATACCGGACACCACGGCTACCCCTCGGACGCCTGTTCCCGCCAGCTGACTCAGGTTGCTCCGGTTGATGCCGCCGATAGCCGTCACAGGAATATCGACCGACTGACAGATTTCCCGAAGCCGCTCCATGGTCATGGGCAGAGCATTCTGTTTTGTGGCTGAGCCAAACACCGCTCCGCTGCCCAGATAATCCGCTCCGGCAGAACGGGCGGCACGGGCCTGTATCACTGTCTTGGCCGTTACGCCAAGAATCATGTCCGGACCGATCATCGTCCGCACATCCCCGGCAGACATATCATCCTGCCCGACGTGCACACCGTCTGCACCGATTTTCAGTGCAATCTCTACCCGGTCATTGATGATCAGCGGTACACGGTACCGGGTACACAGTGCTTTTAAGCGGACAGCCTCCTCCAGGAAAGCCGCATCATCCAGCTCTTTTTCCCGAAGCTGCACCATCGTTGCACCGCCCCGAAGCGCAGCCTCCACCTGCTCACAGAGCGTCTGTTTTCCGGTCCAGGTACGATCCGTTACGGCATACAGCCTCAGCTGTTCTTCAGAAAACCTCATAGCGTGCCTCCTCAGCCAGTTCCTTATCCGTCAGACGAAACATGGCATCAATCATGGAAGTACGGAAACTGGCATTGCCGGCAGTGGGTGGCAGCAGTGCCTGAGCCCGCTCTCCGCAGACGCCCATTGCGCATACCGCAGCCAGCGCAGCCTCCGTCAGCCGGTCCGGGCAGGCCCCGGAATAAGCGCCGCACAGTGCCGACAGCATGCATCCCGCGCCGGTTACAGTCTTCATCATCGGGTGACCGTTCCGGCAGATAAAGGTGTTTCTCCCATCTGTCACGACGTCCGTGCCGCCAGTAAGCACCACTACTGCACCGCTCATGCCGGCACAGGCTCCGGCCAGCTTTACTGCCTCATCCACCGGCACTGTCCCGGAATCCACACCGCCTGAAGTCGCCCCATGGCGTACCAGCGCAGCAATCTCACCGGCATTCCCGCGAATGACTGCCATGCGCACAGATTGCATCAGTCTCTGTGCTGCATCGCGCCGAAAGGACGAGCCGCCCACGCCCACCGGATCAAATACCACCGGATGCCCCAGCCGGTTCGCCTCTGCACCTGCCCGGAGCATCGCTTCGATCTTGCCGGTATTGGGGGTTCCCATGTTCAGTACCAGTGAACTGCAGCCGGCGGTAATCTCCGCAGCCTCCTCCGGCGCCTCTGCCATGATGGGCGATGCACCGCATGCAAGCAGCAGATTGGCACAGTCGTTCGATGTCACATGATTTGTGATGCAGTGTACCAGCGGACGGCGTTCCCGGTTTATCTGCAGGATGTTCCGCGTCATTTATCCTCCTAAAAAAATAAAGCGCTCCTGACGGAACGCCTCATTGACTCAATACGCTCCCTACGGCGGCATTACCCGCATCAGGTTATAGGGTCGAAGGTTCGCCTTCCTCTCAGCCTGCCCCACCGCAAGCTCCCCTGTCGGTGCATAAATATACGCCTGTTCCCGTATTCTGTCAAGCCTGTTTTGCAACCAGCAAAGAAATACAGACAGACAGTCAGTATTCCGACTCCTATTTTTCATCCGGTTCTGAACCATCCATTGCGGGCATCCCTCAGAAATGATACAATGAACAGTACATTCAATCGTTATCTGCATTAAGCAGGAAGCAGACTGCTGTCCGGTCTGCGGATCTGCAGGAGGAGAAAATGACCCATTTAAAACACACGGATTCTGATATGACGCAGGGCAGCATCTGGCAGCACCTGGTAGAATTTGCCATTCCGATGGCTGTCGGCCTGCTTTTTCAGCAGCTTTACAACACAGTTGACACACTGGTCGTAGGCAATTTCGTCTCGAAAGAAGCCCAGGCAGCGGTCGGTTCCACCACTTCCATTATCAATACCGTTGTCGGGTTCAGTGCCGGGCTGGCTACCGGTGCCTCCGTTATCATCTCCCAGCGGTACGGTGCACACGATCAGTATGGACTGCGCAAGTCGGTACATACCACCATTGCAGTCACCTTCATTCTCAGCATACTGGCAACAGTTGCCGGTCTGCTCATTATCGATCCCATGCTGCACTTCATGCAGACCCCGGATGACGTATGGAATGAGGCCAGATCCTACCTGACCATCTACTTTGCCGGCATCAGCGGCGTTCTTTTCTACAATATGGGAAGCGGCATTCTGCGTGCTGTCGGGGATTCGAGACGTCCGCTGATTTTCCTGATCATCTCCGCTCTGCTCAACACCTTCCTTGACCTGTTCTTTGTTCTCGCACTCCACATGAAGGTGGAAGGCGTGGCACTGGCCACGGTCCTTGCTCAGGTCATCTCAGCTGTCGCCGTCCTCATCTCGCTGACACTGGAAAAAGGTGACTACGGTATTCGCTGGAGGGAGCTGACTATCGACCGGACACCGCTTATCGGAATCCTCCGGATCGGTCTGCCCTCCAGCATTCAGAGTGCCATTACCGCTTTTTCCAATGTGTTCGTTCAATCGTACATCAACGCATTCGGTTCTGCCTGCATGGCAGGCTACTCCATTTACGGAAAGCTGGACGCTTTTGTCCTGATTCCCGTTCAGGCCCTGGCCATGTCCTCCACGACAATGGTCGGCCAGAACTGGGGTGCAGGACTGAAAGACCGGGCCAGCCGAAGCGTTTCCTCAGCCGTCAAGCTGAGCCTGATCTCCACTGCTGTTCTGGGAATCGGAGCCTTTCTTGCTGCAAGAGAACTGATTGGCCTCTTCTCCCCGGATCCGGAGGTCGTTTCCTATGGAGTGCGCTTTATTCACATCGTAACCCCCTTCTACCTGACC
>CACXHF010000413.1 GCA_902767305.1 uncultured Eubacteriales bacterium | reverse complement strand
CATGATGGGAGGAAAGTGAGATGGGACGGGATCAGACAATCCGCAAGGTGCTCGTCATCGGTTCCGGACCGATCGTCATCGGCCAGGCGGCAGAATTTGATTATGCCGGCGCACAGGCCTGCCGCGTTCTTCGCCAGGAAGGCGTCAACGTCGTCCTGGTCAATTCCAACCCGGCGACCATCATGACCGACAAGCATCTGGCGGATGAAATCTATCTGGAACCGCTGAATGAGGCAACACTGCGGCGGATTATCGAGAAAGAGCGCCCGGACGGCCTGCTTGCAGGACTGGGCGGGCAGACGGCACTGACTCTGGCCATGCAGCTCAGCCGCGACGGAACGCTGGCACGCTTTGGCGTGCGACTCCTGGGGTCTGATATTGAGGCAATCGAGCGGGCAGAGGACCGGGAAAAATTCCGTGAAACGATGAAAGCCATCGGACAGCCGGTTGTTGCCTCTGAAATTGCCGTAACACTGGAGGAGGCGCTGAGTGCGGCCGAGGAGATCGGTTATCCGGTCATCGTACGGCCGGCCTATACACTGGCCGGAACAGGCGGCGGCATTGCAGCAGACGAGGCAGAACTCCGGCAGATTGCGTCCACCGGTCTGGATCTTTCGCCGATCCACCAGGTCCTGATCGAGCGCTGCATTTCCGGCTGGAAGGAAATTGAATTCGAGACCATGCGTGACGCAGAGGGGAATGTCATTGCCGTCTGCTCCATGGAAAATGTGGACCCGGTGGGCATTCATACCGGTGATTCCATCGTGGTGGCACCAGCCCTGACGCTGTCGGACCGGGAATACCAGATGCTTCGCACGGCATCCCTTGAAATGATTTCCGCGATCGGAATTGTGGGCGGATGCAACTGTCAGTTTGCCCTGAATCCGGACAGCTTTGAGTATGCGGTGATTGAGGTGAATCCGCGCGTGTCCCGGTCCTCCGCTCTGGCTTCCAAGGCGACCGGATATCCCATTGCCAAGATGACCACGCGGATTGCTCTTGGCTATACGCTGCCGGAGATCGTGAATGAAGTCACGGGACGGACCTGCGCCTGTTTTGAGCCGACGCTCGATTATGTGGTGGTCAAGTTCCCCAAGTGGCCTTTTGACAAGTTTGCCGGAAGCAGCCGGATTCTGGGCACCCAGATGAAGGCGACGGGCGAGGTCATGTCCATCGCCCAGACCTTTGAAGCGGCCCTGATGAAAGCCGTACGCGGTGCGGAGATCTCCCTGGATACTCTGAACGCGCCGCCGCTCAGTGATGCGCCCGTAAGAGAACGGCTGAGAGAGGCCAATGACCGGCGGCTCTTTACGGTTTTCGAGGCGATCAAATGCGGCATTTCCGTGGAGGAGATCCATGAGATTACCCGGATTGACCGCTGGTTCCTCTGGCGACTGGCTGATATGGCAGCCTATGAACAGCGGATTGGGAAAGGCCTCTCGGATGAGGATTACCGGCTTGGCAAACGGATGGGGTATCCGGATACGGCACTGACCAGACTCAGCGGGCGTACGGATCTGCCGGAGTTTACACTGAGCTACAAGATGGTCGATACCTGCGGCGCGGAATTCGACGCCGCAACGCCCTACTTCTATTCGACCTGCGATCAGGTCTGTGAATCACGGCAGCTGAAGCGCAGCGGGAAAAAGGTCATTGCGGTGCTTGGCTCCGGGCCGATCCGTATCGGTCAGGGAATTGAATTTGACTACAGTTCCGTGCACTGTGTCTGGATGCTCCGTGAACTGGGATATGACGTTGTCATCATTAACAACAATCCGGAAACGGTTTCAACGGATTATGATACGGCGGACAGACTCTATTTCGAACCTCTTTTCGGCGAGGACGTGGAGCAGATTCTCAAAGCGGAAAAACCCGAAGGGGTAGTGGTTGCCTTTGGCGGCCAGACGGCGATCAAGCTGACGAAATATCTGGACAGTCGCGGAATCCGGATTCTGGGAACTTCCGCAGACGGCATTGATCTGGCAGAGGATCGTATCCGCTTTGATGCGCTTCTGGAGCGTTTTGGAATCAAACGGCCGAAGGGCCTTTCGGCGCTGACCATGGAGGAGGCACTTCAGGCTGCCAGATCCCTTGGCTATCCGGTTCTGCTGCGTCCCTCATACGTCATAGGCGGACAGAATATGACCATTGCGCGTTCGGATGAGGCTGTCCGGACCTATATGGCGCGCATTCTTGAACATGCCATTGAGAATCCGGTGCTGATCGATCAGTACATGCCGGGAACAGAGCTGGAGGTCGATGTGGTCTCGGACGGGCGGGATGTACTGATCCCGGGTGTAATGGAGCATGTCGAGCGGGCTGGCGTACACAGCGGCGACTCCATTGCCGTCTATCCGCCGTATAACCTTTCGGACCGGATGCTGGAGGTGATCTGCGACAGTTCCACCAAGCTGGCTCTGGCGCTTGGAACCCGCGGTCTGGTCAATATCCAGTACCTGATTCATCAGGGTGAACTGTATGTCATTGAAGTGAACCCGAGAGCATCGAGAACCGTGCCCTATATCAGCAAAGTGACCGGTGTTCCCATGGTGGATATTGCCACCCGGGTTATGCTGGGCGAACGGCTTGAGGACATTGGCTGCGGCACAGGACTTTACCGTACTCCGCCGTATGTGGCGGTCAAGGTGCCGGTCTTCTCCTTTGAAAAACTGTCGGATGCCAACTCGATACTTGGTCCTGAAATGAAATCGACGGGAGAAGTTCTGGGCATTGGCAAGACCCGTGCAGAGGCGCTGTTCAAGGGACTGACCGCTGCCGGATTCCATCTGCCCAGGCGGCATGAGCATGCCGGCATTCTCATTTCCGTAGAGGAAAACGACTATCAGGAAATCATTTCACTGGCCAAGCGTTTCTATGACCTGGGCATCGAACTCTTTGCCACCAGCGGAACGGCAGATGCCATCCGGCAGCTGGGGATTCCGGTGACGGGTGTTCCCAATGCAACGGAAAGCGATACCCTGATGCAGCTCCTTGAGAGCCGCCAGATTACTTACATTGTGTATACCGGTGCCGTTAAGGATACCACGGTAGGGGATTACAATCTGCTTCACCGCCGGGCCATGCAGCTGGGGATTCCCTGCCTGACCAGTACGGATACGGCTGGGGCGCTGGCGGAAATCATTGAGAGCCGTTTCACGGAGGATAACACGGAGCTGGTGGATATTAACCACATGCGGCCGTGGCGGCAGAAGGTACATTTTGCCAAGATGCAGTCCTGCGGGAATGATTACATCTTCATTGAGAATTTTGACGGTTCCGTTTCCTGTCCTGAATCTCTGTGCATTTCGCTGTGCGCGCCGCACTATGGGATCGGCGGCGACGGTGTGGTCCTGATCGAGCACTCACGGATTGCAGACGCTAAAATGCGTACGTTTAACCGGGATGGCAGTGAGGGACATATGGCCGGGAACAATATCCGTTCGGTAGCCAAATATCTCTTTGACAAAGGGTATATCCACAGCACAACCATGACCATCGAAACGATCAGCGGTGTTCACCGGGTGCGGCTGTATCTGCGTGACGGCAAAGCCAATACCGTTTCCGTGGATATGGGACGTCCGGTTTTCGAGACAGCACAGATTCCGGCACGCAGTGATCTGCCTGAAATTGTCTGCGCTCCCCTTGAAGCGGCAGGGGAAACCTGGAAGGTTACCTGTGTTTCCGTGGGAAATCCGCATTGTGTGGTGTTCTGTGACGCCATTGACGGACTGGATCTCGCCCGTATCGGTCCCGCTTTTGAGGAACATCCCGTTTTCCCGGAGCGGATTAATACGGAATTTGTCCGTGTTGTCAACCGGACGACCCTTCGCGTTCGCGTCTGGGAACGCGGCAACGGAGAAACCCTGTCCTGCGGAACCGGTGCCTGTGCGGCTGTCGCTGCGGCAGTCCGGAACGGATACTGTGATCCGGATACGGACATCACGGTGAAGCTTGTCGGCGGGGATATGATCGTCCGGTGCGGTGAGACAGTTACCCTCTCAGGCGTATCGACGCTGGTTTTTGAAGGCGAATTTGAAATGTAGGAAACTGCTGCCACTGGCAGCAGTTTTTT
>CACXHF010000412.1 GCA_902767305.1 uncultured Eubacteriales bacterium | reverse complement strand
GCACAGCAGTGCATGCAGGTTGGTGGCACGGGAAATCGCCTCAAAGCGCCGCTGTACCTGCTCCATGGGCATTTCCTGCTCATCCACTGCGCTGATCTGCGGTTCCTCCCCGAACAGCAGGTCCGAGGACGTGGCCGCAATGTCTGCGGCGATCGGGACATGTACCTTCTGCTTGGACGGGCGCCGCCAGAACGATCTCGGCCGGGCGGTCATGCGCAGATCCCCTGGATTCCCGCTGTACGCCGCGGAAAACATCTGGTAATACTGCCGGTTGTGGCTCTGCAGCAGTTCCCATACGGCTTCCCCGCTCAGACGTTCCATTTCATCCCTGCCTTACGCCGTCCCGGCGCATCCTGGGTGCCGCCGGATTCTCCGGTTTCTGCAGATGTGCATACACGTCCCGGAGTTCCTGAAGCCTGCGCTTTTCCTCCCGGGTACTCCGTTCCTTTGGCGTTGTCTGCTCTTTTTTCCTTTTGCTCATCCCAGTTCCTCCTTTGCCACCCGCCAGATTTCCTTGGACAGCGGCCTGGCGTTTCTGCGGTTGCTGTAATAATCCGAGATGGCCTCCGCCACCGTCTCGGAGGCATCTGCGGCGGCATACCGGGAAATCCGCCCGATCTGATCCGCCGCCAGCTGCGGATTCCGGTGCCACCCGGGCGCCGCCCGGTCCAGTGCCTTTGAGACAATCTCAGAGGCTACGACGCCGCTGCGCCACGCTTCGGCACGCCTTGCTCTGGCCTCCGGCGTCTTTCCGGGAATCCGGCGCCGCAGCAGTTCCGCCTCAATCTGATGTCCCATCTCATGGATAATAATGTTTTCCGGTCCTGTTCCTCTGGGGTGATATCCGGACCGGACATCCCGCTCATAGGACCGCCGGACCGCGTCCGGCGATGTCAGGACACCGGGATGCAGCAGGATTTCCCCGTCCACCGTGGTTCCCGCATACGATGCGCCGCTGTTCATCCGCCCGCTGAGCCGGAGGCTTGCAGCCTGAATGCCGGGAAATTCCGCCAGCATGGCTTCAATGCCGCCGCTCATTGCCCGCGCCACCTCAAAATTCACCCGGCTCAGACTTCGTTCCATCCGGACTCCGAGCGTTTCCCGCATGTACCGGCTGAGTTCCCCCAGATTCTCCGTATCCATGGCACCGATCCTTTTGATGCCTCCGCCGCCGATTCCGCCGGTTCCTTTCCCCATGCGCTCAGCCCGTCCTCTCCCGCGCTCTCCGGCGGATGCTCTCCGTGAACGGCATTATTTCCGTAAACGGGACCGTGAGCCCCTCCGGACGCCTGCCGTGCAGCAGCACCTGAGTCGGCCGGAGACGCCGCTGCATCTCCATCACCCCGCGCGCCGTCCATGCCCGCTCCGCCGCAGTCCGCATGCACCCGACCGTGGACAGAGCCAGAACAGATCCGGCCGGATAAGCCTCCCACAGTGCCTCCCGGTCCATCCCCTCCGTCCACAGGACCGACGGCACCACGTTGATGCCTGCCTCAGCCCAGAACCGGGCCAGCCAGGCATTCCGATACTGGTTGTACAGGCGCAGGGCAGGCGGAAACGTCTCGTACACGGAAAACTCCGGCGAGGTTACGGCGCCAAACTGCAGGAGCAGATCCCGGTAACGTCTCGGACAGGTCCAAACCCGCCTGAACTGGGCATCATCCAGCCAGAAGTGCACCCCGGTTGAGCGCCGCAGCTCCGGCGGACAGGTACTGGCGTAGTTGAACCCGATCCACCGGTCGACCTCGACGTGTGTGCACAGCGGCATGCGGGGAATGCCGTACAGTCCTTCGCCGGGAATCTCTGCCACATTCTGGTTTTCCCAGTATTCGCGCTGCCTGTATTCCCGCTCCGACATCGTTTCTCACCTGCCCTCCGTTCATCCGGGAATCAGGATTTTCCCGTACAGTCCGTTGACTGTGTCCAGCACAAAGCCCATCCCGAGTCCCTCTGAGGAGGGCACCCACAGCCGCTCCGGATTCCAGTTCCGGAAACCGTCCTCTGCAAATTCCGGGAGGTCCGGATCATAGTCTGGATTCGGAATCCACTGCCCGCCTTCCATGCAGTAACGGTACAGGGCCGGATGCGATTCCCGCAGGCTGACAAACCGTCCCCGCTTTTCCACATGCGCTCCAAAACAGCAGAAGACGCAGCCGGTCCGGTCTGCGCCTGTTGTCATGTATCTGCAGGAATGACATTTCTGTGCGGACGCGATGGCCCCGTAGACCGGAGCAATCCGCAGGCCCATCCGGGCGATGTACTGCAGCACATCCTGCTCCGTCCAGAAAGCCAGCGGTGTGCTGACTCCGTGGGGTTTGTCGTACGCGTTGCACCCGTGCTGCATCCAGGCCCGCTGCCGCAGCATTCCCTCCTCGGCCATCGTCCCGATAAACCCATGCCGACCCGTTTCCCGCTCATACTGTTTCATGGGCCGCTTTTTCATGATCCGACAGCACCGGTCCGAGATTCGGAACGGCGCCTCTTCCGCCAGTTTCTGCCAGCGGGACTTGTCAAACATGCTTCGTCCCAAGGTCCCGTCCCGAAGCGGCACCCGGACCTGTCCTGTCATGTAAATTCGCCGTCTGCCGGCCGGATCAGGAATGCGTGCATACCGGATATAACTGGCGACGGATTTGCTGATGAGGGGATACCCTTCTTCGGTGACCACCTCCACAAAGGTCATCTCCGGCCGGATTTCCGTCACATTCGGCTGCGACAGGGCAAACCTGCGGACCTCCGGAAATTCGAGACCGGTATTGGCAAACACGGCCGGTACATCCGGATACAGTTCACGGACCATGTGCAGCAGCACCGTTGAATCCTTTCCGCCGCTGAAGCTGACGTACACCCTGCCCTGCCAGGTTTCTGTCCACTCCCGGATCCGTTCCCGGGTCAGCCGCACTTTATCCGAAAGCGGCAGGCTCTGCAGATGCTGCAGTTCCTCCCTGCTGTGCATGAACGCTGTCATTTTTTTCTCCTTCCCGCATTGGTCATTCTTGCCCCGCATCTCTGGCAGTACCGGTCCCGGGTGCAGGACGCGCCAAAGTATCCTTTTCCCCTGCACCGGCTGCACCGGTATGTTTCATCCGGAAACATGATCCGCTCTGTCTCATCCATATCCGGATCCCCCGGCAGCACCTGTTCCCACTCGGCGGTAAAGGAAAGGCATGCCTCCTCCGTTTCCAGTTCATCCAGCAGTACCGACAGCCGTTCCATGTCATCCAGGTGTTCCCGGTCCGGTTCCTCTGCAAAGAACCGGGTCACTGTCAGCGCCTCCTCCAGCTGCTCCCGGTTAATCCAGTACCTCGCTTTTTCCGACTCCTTTTCCCCCGTTCTCATCCCGTCCCCTCCTTTTCCTCTTTCCTTCCCGCTCCTCCGACAGAATGCCGCTCCATGTCAGCGGCAGGTCCGGGGGAATAAAAAAAGCTGCGTCATCCGCAGCCGGTCCGGTTT
>CACXHF010000411.1 GCA_902767305.1 uncultured Eubacteriales bacterium | reverse complement strand
TTGGCTTTTGTTTTCCCCGATTCCATCTCAGATGCCAGTTTTGCCTTTTCCGCTGCATCTTTCAGATCTCCAAGCACCTGATCTACCGGAGATGTAATCGTTTCTTTAATAGTGCGTTTAACTTTAGCAGTTCCTTTCTTGACAGAAATTTCATTCGCAGCAGCCTGATCTTCAATCATTGATGTCACTGCATCAGTTACTTCTTTAGCATCTGAGGCTGCCTGCTTCACTCCATCCTTAATACTCTCTGCGGCATTGTTACCTGCATCCAGTGTATCCCGTACAGTCTGCCGAGTATGCTTCGCTATTTCAATCTGAGTTGCTGTAGCCTGATCTGCCATGACGTCAATTGTTGCTTCAGACATCTCTTTAGCATCGGCAGCAGCTGCTTTCATACCTTCCTTAACATCCTCTGCCTTTTTCATCACTGAATTCTTGGCTTTACGTCCCGTTTCTCTTGTCTTCTTTACCGCTTCTATTGTATCCGCAGTAGTTTGATTCTTTACATCTTTCAATTCTTTCTCAGCAGTCTCCTTCAACTTCGTTGCTGCTTTTCTTCCCTTCTGCATAGCCTCATTTACTTTTTCTTTCAATTCCGTCATGATCATTCTCCTTCTTCACTCTGGGATTGTTTCATCAGACTCCACTTATCAACCTCGGGCAATCGTTCATATTGATTTCAATTCACTTTAATTAATCTTTAGAAGAATCATTGATAATCACAAACATTCCTTAAATCCAATAACAATCTTTTTCATTCAATCCGCTTCAGAATATCCCGTGTTTTGAAAGTTCAAAATCCGTTGAAATCCTGTCCCATCTTTCTTTATAATGTGTCAGGTATAAATTTTTCATACAGGTCGGTTTCGCCGCTTGTATCACATCACATTATTTGAAACAAATTCCACACATTATAAGTGCAATAGTCACAGTACAGTGACTTTTCTACTGTTGTTGATTCATCTTGTATGGGCATTTAAACATCTCTTGCAGGATTTGAAGTAGAAAAGACAGCAGTAACATGATTTTCAGTTCATTATTCTTCTGACTCAAATAACGCGCAGCTGCAGACCTAGCCAGATGAATTCATCTCAACACCTTTCGTATAAAACGGAACAATTATAAACCTGTTGTATTTTACTGCAAGTTGTATACTTTTTGCAATAGTTTTCTGACAGCAAGAAACAGGCATTTCTATTTTTTAGTTTTTGCTTAATCACATGGGTTGACAAAATTCATTCATTTCCTTGTCTATACAACAGTCAAATAGCACTCATCTCAAACCCAGACTTCTGTTGATCGATCACTTCAGATCAGTATAATAAAAAACAGTCAGCTAAAAAGCCAACTGTTTTTGTCGAGTCGGAGTGGCGAGATTCGAACTCGCGACCCCTTGAACCCCATTCAAGTACGCTACCAAACTGCGCTACACCCCGTTGCCGCTCGAACATGTGTAATTATAGTCATACCGCATCTGTTTGTCAACACTTATTTTAGTGATCGAATCGATTCATCTTCGCCCCTTCACCTTTGATTTCGCCGCTTCTTTCCCTTATTATCTCTTACGGAAATCGCAAAAATAGTAAAACACACCGAATAGCAGCTGAGCAGACTCTTCTGTAAAAATGCTTATATGATTGAAAAACCGGTCTCACTGAACCCATAAGAATCCATCTGGTAATCAGAGTTTCTGACAAATTATAAGCTAATTTTGTTTCTCACGAAGCATGAGCATCGATTTAGACTGCAATTCTTCTAAAAAGCCGTCTTTGTCATATTTCCAGGATATATGCTCAACAGATCTGTTCTATTATGCAGGAGTAACTTGACAATTATTCGTACCTGTGGCATGATTCTGTAAAACATCGGAAAGGAAACTGAAAATTGCAGGAATCAATTTACAGAGTTCTGGCACCCGTGCATGGCAGTAAAACCCTCGCTCTCCTTGCAGATCTGCACGACCATGCTCCACGCGCCCTTCTTCCCTCTCTTCAAGTGCGCCGGCCGGACCTCATTCTCATTGCCGGAGACTTCCTGCATGGAGACGCTCCTGAAGGAGAAGAACTCAAGATGCAGTCCTCCCAATCTCTCCGCCTTTTCCGTGAATTAGCCTGTATTGCTCCCACCTATGTATCTCTAGGAAATCATGAGTGGATGCTGTGTCCGGAAGATTTTGACTGTATCGCAAAGACCGGTGTACATGTACTTGACAACAGCTTTGTCATTTTAAACGAGCTTGTGCTGGGTGGTCTGACTTCCGGAACAGTTCTTCGAAGCAGACGGGAACATAATCCGAAAAATGGACGATATTCCTATCAATCTCCTTATTCACATACTTCCCTGTACCATCAGTTTTTCCCGATAAAACGAGAGATTGATCCGGAGTATCTCCCTGATCTCACATGGATATCTGATTATCTGAAGACAGACGGCTTTCACATTCTCCTCTCTCATCATCCGGAATACGGACAATATCCTCCTGTTCATCTGATGGATAAACCTATTGAACTTATTCTCTCAGGACATGCTCACGGTGGGCAAATTCGCTATTACAGTCCCCGCAGGCATTCATGGTCAGGCATCTTTGCTCCCTTTCAGGGAATCTTCCCCAGGTATACGGAAGGTCTTCACAAAGGACGGTACGGGAATCTCATTATCTCTCGCGGCCTCTCCAACACAGGTCCGGTGCCTCGCCTGTTTAACCCCAGAGAGATCGTTTATGTGGTCCTTGAGGAGTCTTAACGAAACAGAAAACAAAGCATCAGGAATCAAAGCGTCCCAAACGTTTTGATTCCTGATGCATTTTTAAGTGATCGAATAATATAGTATCAGCAGCAGAACGGAAACAGCTAGATAAAAGAGTCCTACAGCCAATACAAACCGAAGACTTTTTCCTCTTTTCTCTGCACGCATAGCCTTGTAATCGTAAAAACGGATATGTTCATAACCTTTCCATATAGAGGAGATATGTGCCCAAAGAGTCCCCATACCATAGGAAAAGATGTCAAAAAAGCCTGTTGAGCTAATTAAGGTAAGTGTTCCGATGCCGCACAGAATGACCGCTGTGACAAAGCAGCCGTCACTGCCATATCGGCAGAGAAGCGGCAGCGGAAGTCCCGGATGAAATCCACGGGCGGCAGCCGCCCATAGAGCGATTCCAAGACCAATCAGGACAGTCAGAAGTACACGGATGACACCTTTTTTCACTTCTTAACCTCCTGCATCATCCGGCAGTATCGCTCATACTCCGCCTGATTGCACTGCACCAGATGACCTGGCTCTATTTCACGCATCACAGGTTTATCTGTGGTGTAGTCATGTTCTGCCAGAGGATCATAGCGTATTCTTTTCCTCTTGCGTTCAAAATACGGATCCGGAAGCGGAATAGCACTCAGAAGGGAACGTGTATAAGGATGCAGTGGATGGGCAAATAGCTCATCGGAAGACGCCATTTCTACCAGTCTTCCAAAGTACATAACCCCGATACGGTCAGAAAAATACTTCACTACAGAAAGATCATGAGCGATGAAAAGAACTGTAAGTCCTAAATCATGCCGGAGATCATTGAGAAGATTAATCACCTGTGCCTGAATGGAGACATCCAGTGCTGAAACCGGTTCATCCGCAATAATCAGATCAGGATTCATGACAACTGCCCGGGCAACACCAATACGCTGACGCTGGCCTCCTGAAAACTCATGTGGATATCGGGAAGCATGTTCCCGGACCAGACCCACGCGTTCAAGAATTCGATAAACTTTCTCATCAAGGACTGCCTTGTCCTTTTCGCCTCGTATCACAAGTCCTTCGGCAATGGTATCATATACCGTCATACGCGGATCCAGGGACGCAATGGGATCCTGAAAGATCATCTGGATTCCCGTGACATAACGCTGATGATCCGCTACACGCAGATCATATTCCTTCTCCCGAATCAGCTGTTCCCTCATATCTGGCGAAGCAGAAGCAATTCGCTCTGCGTACTTCTCCTCTACTTCCTGTCGAAGGAATGGACGAAGAAGTTTGTCGCACTGCTCATGATCCCTGCGTGCCAGGCGTATTTGCTCCCGATTTTCCCGAATAACCTCCTGAAGTCTTGTCCGCTCCGAACCTGATGCGGTTCTGAGCGCTTTTTTCGCTTCCGAAATAGCATCCTTATAGGACTTTGTTCCAGCTGCTATACGATGACCTTTGAAATAGATGGAACCGGAGGTAATATCATAAATACGGATTATGCTTCTTCCGGTTGTGGTTTTTCCGCAGCCGGATTCGCCCACCAGTCCGAATACCTCACCTTTCCGGATCTCAAAACTCACATCATCCACAGCTTTGTTGCTGCCGAAATACTGACAGAGATGTTCAACCTTCAGCAGTGGCTCCGTCATGCTGATCCACCTCCATTCTGGCTTTCATTTTTTCAATTCGATGCCGTACACTCTCAGGCATATCCACCTTTGGTGCATCAGGATGAAGCAGCCAAGTAGCTGCCCAGTGGGTTGATGTGATTGGGAACTCCGGCGGCTGCTGTTCAAAATCAATCTGCATGGCATAACGGTTACGCTCTGCGAAGGCATCCCCTTTCGGCGGATAAATCATATTTGGCGGCGTTCCCGGAATAGCCTCCAGTTTTTCCTTCGTATCAAGATCAGGCATGGATGAAAGCAGTGCCCATGTATACGGATGGGCCGGGCTGTAGAAGATTTCATCGGAAGTCCCGTATTCCACAATGCGTCCTGCGTACATAACCGCAATCCGATCCGCCATATTGGCCACCACGCCAAGATCATGGGTAATGAAAATAATCGACAGATGCCGCTCCGCTTTAAGGCGATTGATGAGTTCCAGAATCTGCGCCTGAATCGT
>CACXHF010000410.1 GCA_902767305.1 uncultured Eubacteriales bacterium | reverse complement strand
CTGCCGGGATACAAAGAAAGATGAGCGCT
Source organism: uncultured Eubacteriales bacterium (assembly GCA_902767305.1). GTDB lineage: Bacteria > Bacillota > Clostridia > Christensenellales > Aristaeellaceae > Ventricola. The sequence continues at coordinate 6,107 of CACXHF010000410.1, read as the reverse complement.
ATACGGTCATGCCGGAATCTGCGGCGCTGGCATTGCTCCAGAGCGTTGCGCAAAATCCGTACACGAATGCTTCCGGCATCTCCATGACGCAGTACAGCGCGATTTACAACAACGAGCAAAAGACCGTTGAGGTCTGGCCATTTCAAAACTATTCAAAGTCTTTCACGTTTGATGTGACAGGGAAACGGATTTCGGCTGACGAATAAAACGGCCAGGTCTTACATAGCGCAAATTCCAGTTTGCCGATCTGACCCATGAACACAGAGTGTTTCTTCGGAGGCGCTTTTTACGGGCTTTCCGGCATACAAATGAGAAATCCGGCTGCCCCGTTCCGGGTTCATAATGTGTTTGCATCAGTTTGCCTTACAATGGGGAAGTGATGAAAAAGATCCCCGCATCCACCGCGCAACAGGTGATGCCGGCATCTCCCGGAACGTCCGCACGGGCATCAGCTTTGGTTTCCAGGAGGACAGAGGCAGGGCTGACCTCAGTGCCTTCCCTGGCTGCAGGAAGGGCGACGGGCCGGCGACTTACGAGAGCGTCCCCGCCGGGGCGGATGTGGGAAGAAATACCAGAGCTTTTCCTGAGGGCTGCAGTCCAAAGATGTTACAGCATGAGAGAGGATAAATCCCCGTCTGGCGGGGAACACGGATACCCGTCCGCGCGGCGGGCACTTTGGAAAATGAGAAATACGCCGGGAATCTCCTGATGCAGAGATGCTGTTTTTTAAATACTAAAGTCTGGCAACATGGTGACAGACTGATACTTAGACTTGATGTTTATAGAGTCTATTCGAGGAGGTGTTACATATGGCAAGCGTTGTTTACTACACCAATAACAAAACAGGCCTGGTTACAGCTTATCGTTCTGAGGCAAGATGGGACCCGGAAAAAGGTTACTCGGTTCCCAAACGCACGTATCTTGGCATAGTAGATCCCGTGACCAAAGAGATTATCCCTTCAAGTGGCAAACGGGGCAGAAAGAAAAAGGAGAGGACGCCGGACCCGGCCCCGTCACCGTCTGAATATGAAGAGGCAGCCCTCGAGCTAGAGCAGCTGCGGATGTCTCTCAGGAATCTTCAGGAGCAGGTCCAGACGATGCAGAAGGAACATATCGAAACGGCTCAGATGCTGCAGAAACTGCAGCAACAATTCAACACGGTGATCTCCGGGCTCATGCAGCAGTTCCCGGAGGACAATTGAAATCAGATACGCAGTGCAGGTTCAGAACCGAAGAGCAGGAAATATCCAAATGCCTGGTGTTTGCCGCCGCAGTGCAAAAACCGACCCTTGAACAGGGAGGTGAGGCAGAAATGTATTCTCAGACGAAATTCGCGGACAATGAACGGACCGTGACTGATCTGTTAATCGCCGGCATTGAACTGCCTCAGTTATGACTGCGCCCGGCTTCTTTCCCTTATTCGCGTGTTGGTTCCCTTCATGATCCCTGTTGTTCAAAGCAGGCGCAAAAGATCCGGCTGATCTTCAGGAAGCATTGGATCGATGGGACTTTTCACCCCATAAGACGTCGGGAACAAGCTCAAAGAGACCCTCCTCTGCCTGACCCGTAACAACAAGACGAATGCTTCCGGGGAACATTCCCCTCTGAAGATGGACAACCCGCTGCGGCTCCCAGGGGAAAAAACAGAGCGCAGAAAAAGAACCGGCAGTCAACGAAAATGACCCTCCAACAGAGACGGGAAGACTCAGGAAGACAAGGACCAGGAGGCATTCGGGACGAAGGAAAGCCAGTCTGATGCTGAAAAGGAATGACTGGAGGTGCTGATACATAAGAGGATAACGGGCACTGTTCCGCGTTTTGCACTGACAGACAGGGATCGGGTTTGAATGGCTGCATGAGGTGTATGGAACGGCCATTGCTCCGGAGGCGGCAGAAGAGAATATCCGGAAATCCGCAAAGCGTTCAGACGCGGCTTGGATGATACATGGAAGCAATCCGGGACCCCCATAAGATATACAAGGAGGATATTTGGAATGATTAAAGGATTGACGCTGTTATTGATTTGGATACTTCTGCTGCCTGTGATGGGAATCGCATCGGAGGAAAGCGCGTTGCCTACAACCTGGGATCTGACGAGTATTTACAGCAGCGCGGAGGAATGGCAGGCGGATTATGACGCTGCCATGGAGATGCTTGACAACTATGAGCAGTACCGCGGCAGACTGAACAATGCGCAGGATATCTACGATTTTCTCCAGTTTTCTAAGTATACGGAGCTGACCCGGATTCAGGTTAAGCTGGGTCTTTACGCAGAGCTCGGCAGAAGCCTTAACCTGACCGATCCGGTATTTACACAGATGGAATCGAAGCTGAACGCGTTGAATGCCAAGGAAGCCCAGGCCGCGGCTTTCGCAGATCCTGAAATCTTCTCCCTGCCCATGGAAGAACGGAAAGCGATCTTTTCCGATCCTGTTTTTGCCGATTACAGCTATGCTGTGAAGAGGTATACCGATCCAAAATTCCAGCCCCTGGGCGAGGAGGCCAACAACGCACTGGCCACGATTTCCATAGCCCTGGGCTATCCTTACCGGGCATATGAATGCATGGAGTATGTTGAGATGCCTTATCCGACTGTCACCATGCCCGACGGTACGGTTCGAGAACTGACGGAGGCGGTCTATTCCGATATTATTTATTCTGAGGAATACAGCCGTGAATTCAAGGCGGAGGCCAACAAGCTGTACTGCTCCCGTTCCAGAAATTACATCAACACCATGGCAACACTGCTGGAAGGGAATGCGAGACAGGCCTATGCCAGTGCACTTTTAAGCCATTTTAAGACAACCCGTGAGGCTCGATTGTATACCTGCGATGTGAACCCGGAAGTGTATGACATGCTGATCAAGTGTGCCCATGAGGGCATTGAGGATTGCCAGCGTTACTATCGTGCCCATGCCCGGGGTCTGGGACTGGAGACACTGTATCCCTTTGATCTGGCGTCTTACACTTCCGACTTCAATCCCGGAAAGATCAAGTATGAGGATGCTGTCGCCGAAGTCGTCGAAGCGCTGGGTGTACTCGGCGAGGATTACATCAGGGAATTCAAGAACATACTTTCCAGCGGACATGTGGACGTCTATCCCGCAGATAACAAGGAAACAGGAGCCTATATGCGCCCCTCCGGCGATGGTCTTCCCTGGGTGCTGTTCAACTATAATGGTTATTCATATGAGATCAGTACCATTGCGCATGAAATGGGTCACGCCATGTATGAAGCGCTGACCGTTGAAAACCAGCCGAAGCAGTATTATTATCCCACCGTAGTTACCCAGGAGGTGGCCTCCACCACCAATGAGCTGCTCTATTACAGTTATAAGATGTCCCATGCAGCCAACGATGATGAGAAGCTCTACTACTTGCAAAACGCCCTTTCTTTGTTCACGGATACCTTCTTTTCTCAGGTGCGCCTGGCAGAATTTGAGGACTATATTTACCAGATTATCGAAGCCGGCGGCGCGCTGGATGGTGAAGCGCTCTGCGACAAGTACCTTGAACTTTCGAATGAATATCGCGGTGATTCGCTTACAACCTTCCAGGAATCCAGGTACATATGGACTGATATCTCGCACTACTATAACCCCTACTATGTCTATCAGTATGCAACCTCTATTTCCTATGCGGCTTCCATCGTACAGGGGATACTGGGCGGCAGGGAGAACGCTGTGGAGGACTATTTCAGCTTCCTGAAGGCCGGGCGCAGTGCCGATCCGCAGACTCTGCTTTCAATCGCCGGAGTCGATCCGCTGAAAGAAGAGACCTATCAAAATGCGATGAAGTATTTTAAAGGTTTGGTAGATGAGTACGAACGGCTGGTGGATGCCAGACTTCAGAAATAAACTGCATCAATGCAAAATCCGGAGGCTTTAAGTTTGTGAGCCCGCCAGACTGCAGTATGTCCCGTAAGCCTCCGGGTGCAGTAAGGTTTTAAGGTTTTCTGTGATAATACAGGAGCTTTACTCTCTTCTTTGAATCAGAACACCGTGCTGAAGCCGGCTTTGGTTTCCAAACTCATCGGGGATCTGTATTGAATCAGGTTTTTGATCGTTACATATGGATCGTCAGCTGAGGTGTCACTCTGACGGTGCAATGGCTAAAGGCGCACGGCAAGAATATAAAAGATGCAAGTCCGGAAGTCATTACTGACAAACTGAACAGAACCCTGAGAGGTTATGACCAATACTGCGGTATAACTGACAACATCTCTGGGCAGGGCAGATTTCACAATGAGGTGATGAAATCTCTCATCCGGGTGCTTAATCGTAGAAGGGAACGGAAGAGCTGCGCGTGGAACTCCTTCAACGAATTGCTGAAGGAGCACCCGCTCCTGCCGGCTAAGAATAGGGTCAGCCTGTACGGATTCTCCGGCAAATAAGCCACGTAAGGAGCCGAAAGCGGAAAGCTGCACGCCCGGATCTGTGAGGGGGAGCTCTCGTAAATGGGCTGTCTGCTCGATTGAGGGATAACCGTCGGAGTTGACGGGGTTGCAATCCCCTGTCAGGTTCGTTTTTTTCGTGCCTTCGAGCACGAAAAAAAGCGCCTGTCGAAGGGCGCTGGGGAAGGAGGGGCAACCGGGTGTGCATTCCAGGCCGGCGTTCTCCCTGCGGAAGAGAATCCCGTCAACCTTGCCAATGGGATTAAAACGTTCTTCAAAAAGACTGTGCCGAATCGTAAAGTTCAATTCGGTTTTCGCCGTTGAAGATCAGCGCGGCCATGCCTGTTCCCGCTTGAATTGCACGGACAGTTCTCCCTCGTGACTCCATGAAAACAGTAAAACCGAAGTGCCTGCGCAAAACAAGGCAAAATAAGAGAGTAAGGCAAAAGAACTGTCCTCATCCTGAAGGTTATTTTGGATTGATATCAATTCTCCGGATTACTTTTGAATCCAGCCAGCCGCACCGCGCAGACTGACGAGAAACCATTGTCCTTCATCTTTTAGGATGGGAAGCCGGACATTCTTGTCCGGCAGTGCCACCTTGGGGGCGGCGGAATCATTCCAGGCATGTACTGCCGTGTTCTTTTCGGTCACATACCATGCGGGATTGATGACGAAAATCCTGAATCCTGTCATGTATAGCAACTTTGGACCTGTAACAGTAGAAGATGGCGGGAAAACGTACAAATGTGAATTGGTAACGATCTTTGGGGAATACTTTGGGGAGATACGAGGCGAGAAACGATTCTTCTGTAGGATAGAGTTTTTCAATGACCACCAGGTTTTACATGAAATAACGAGCAAAGACGAAATGAAAAAATGCAAAAGGGATTACATGAATTATCTGGACGTGATGTAACCTGCACCAGTTTGAAGTAATTACTCCGTATGTCTCAATTAATTTAAAACAGAAGGTATCCGTTTTGTCAAAAGGAGAACTATGAGTTGCATCACAGTAATTCTATGATCTGATCTCATTAATGTGCATGTACCGCCCTTTTGAAACACATATTGAGAAAAATGAAAATTACACGGCTTGCAAAAAAATGCCACATAAAGAGTAGTATGTGAAAATACCTGGTACAACCTAAGAAAGTCAGCACCTGCTGTTTGTCCTGTATCTTACCGAGCAGAACTGTTTACCTGACCGGTTTGTGAGAAAGAGAGACTGGATGAATATCTACTACATTTATGATAAAGTCCAATATGTATTCAGTATCCGGGCAGAATCACCCGCCGATGTGCTGAAACACTAGATGAAACTGGGCGAGTACGGTATTTCTCATGGAGATACACTGAGAATCAACGACTTTTCGTACTGGGCAGTGAGGGGCAATTACCTATCCAGTATGCGCTGAACGCTGAAATGACAGCCGATCTGTGCAGGTAATGCCGCCTTTGTACCATCTGTACCAGATCTACCGCCTTTTTGAAACACATATTGAGAAAAAAATGAAAATTTCTCTGCTTGCTAAAAAATGCCACATAAAGAGGGTATGTTAAAATACCTGGTACAGCTGGTACAACTTAAGACAAATAAGCACTTTGTCCTGTATCTTACCGAGAAGAGCTGTTTAAGACAGCATGCAAAAGAATTTTCTGGTGCCATCGTCATATGTGTGTTCGTATATAGTTAGTGAATACCCGGAAAAAT
>CACXHF010000409.1 GCA_902767305.1 uncultured Eubacteriales bacterium | reverse complement strand
GCCCGCCGCACGTTCCGGACGGCAACTCTCCGGATTGCCGGGGATCATGTTACCCTGCGCCGTCTGAGCGTGACAAACGCTGCCGCTCCCAGAGAAAAAGTCGGTCAGGCTATTGCCCTTTACGTCAACGGAGATGAATTTCTTGCCGAAAACTGCCATTTTTCAGGAAGTCAGGACACCCTGTTTCTTGCTCCTCTCCCCAAAGCTGTCGTAGAGCCCGGCGGATTTACCGGTCCGGACGAGAACACCCCCAGGCGGCCGCAGCGGCATCTGTTCCGAAAATGTATCATTGAAGGGGATATCGATTTCATTTTTGGAGGTGCTGCCGCATGGTTTGAGGAATGTGAACTGGTTTCAAGAGACGGCCGTGAGGACAGATCCTCGCCGTTCGTCGGATATGTCTGTGCCCCGTGCACACCCCAGGGACAGGAATACGGCTTTGTCTTTAACCGCTGTCGTTTTCTGAACGACCAGTGCCCGGACAGCAGCGTCTATATCGGCAGACCCTGGCGCAGCGATGCCCGCATCACTCTTCTTTCCTGCGGACTGGACAGCCACATTGCCGAGGGATGGTTTGATGACTGGAATAAACCGGAATCTCATGAACGTTCTTTCTTTTCCGAGTACGGATGCTGGGGTCCCGGACATCTGAAGGGAAAAGCTTCCTATATGCATACACTGACTCCGGAGGATGCTGCCAAAGTCACCTATGAGGCATTTCGTACCAGTCCTCTGAACGGCATTCCTACCTGATTTTTTCCGAAAACGGCCGATGTATAATCGAAGAGCCCTGACCATCCGGTCAGGGCTCTCTCTGGTTTGCGGGAAATTGTCCCGCAGCTGTATAAACAGAGTTGTTCAGTTCTGATGAACACAGGCATGGCGGATAAACTCCCGGAACAGCGGATGCGGTCTGTTAGGTCTGCTTCGCAGTTCCGGATGAAACTGTACACCCACAAACCAGGGATGATCCTGCAGTTCCACAATTTCAACCAGATCGCGGTCAGGATTAATCCCGCCGATTCGCATTCCTGCCGTCTCAAAGGCATCTCTGTACTGATTGTTGAATTCATACCGATGACGGTGCCGTTCGTGCACCATGTCGCTGCCGTATGCCCGGGCAGCATGCGTTCCCTCAAATACACGGCAGTCATACCCGCCAAGGCGCATGGTTCCACCCTTTTCGTCCACACAACGCTGATCTGGCATGAGATCGATGACCGGATACGGCGTATTGGGATCTACCTCACTGGTATGTGCCCCTGTCAGATGCAGCACATGACGGGCAAACTCAACTACCGCCATCTGCATACCTAGACAGATTCCAAGGAACGGCACCTTGTTCTCCCGTGCATACTGGCAGGCTGCAATTTTTCCCTCCAGTCCCCGACTTCCGAAACCGCCGGGAACCAGGATCCCATTACATCCTCCCAGCATCTCCGCTGCGTTTTCCGGCGTTACATTTTCCGCACCGATCCAGCGCAGGTTGACACTGACTCCGTTGGCTATACCGCCATGCCGCAGTGCTTCCACTATGGACAGATAGGCATCCTGCAGTTCAATATACTTTCCGACAATTCCGATCGTCACGCTGTCAGACGGATTCAGCAGCTTATTCACCATCTCGCGCCATTCCGTCATATCCGCCTCCGGGGCATTTATTCCCAGCAGACGGCAGACTGCTGAATCCATTCCCTCTTCATGAATCAGCAGCGGTACCTCATAGATACTTCTTGCATTCAGATTTTCAAAGACACAGTCCGCCGAAACATTGCAGAACAACGCTATTTTTGCACGCACATCTCTTGGAATCGGCTCATCGCTCCGGCAGACAATGATATCCGGCTGAATACCAAGTCCGGTCATTTCCTTGACAGAATGCTGCGTGGGCTTTGTCTTCAGTTCACCGGCTGCATGGATATAGGGCACCAGCGTCACATGAATATAGAGTACATTCTCCCGTCCTACTTCGCTTTTCAGCTGACGTGCTGCCTCGAGAAAAGGCAGTGACTCGATATCACCTACCGTTCCGCCAATTTCGGTAATCACCACATCCGGCGGGTTATCCCCCCGCGACACCTCAAGCATTCGCCGCTTGATCTCATTGGTGATATGCGGAATCACCTGGATGGTCGCCCCAAGATACTCCCCGCGGCGTTCTTTTGTAATGACCGTGTAATACACCCTGCCGCTGGTTACATTGTTTGCCTGCGTCAGATTTTCATCGATAAAGCGTTCATAATGTCCAAGATCCAGATCCGTTTCCGCTCCGTCATCCGTAACAAAAACCTCGCCATGCTGGTAGGGATTCATTGTTCCCGGATCTACATTTATATAAGGATCAAACTTCTGAATGGAAACTTTCAGCCCCCTGTTTTTGAGAAGCCTTCCAAGTGACGCAGCCGTTATGCCTTTTCCAAGAGATGAAACCACACCCCCGGTCACAAAAATGAACTTTGTCCGCATGTCTGTCCCTCCTTATTGTGTCCGTTCAAAAACAGGGGACATTCTATCACAATCACAGATACTTGACCAGTTTATTTGCAAATATTTTTTAAAAAAATTGCATTATCATCATATTCTATATATGTTTTAATATAAATTTGAATTTTAGCTACTTAATAACATGCAAATCTGTTTTTCTCAGCCCCATACATTTTCTGCTCATTTCCACACCTGGACAGGGGAAACCACAAATAACCTCTTGAAACATTCCCTGTTTTGCGTTATGATACTTTCTGGATTTTTATCGACTGAATTCATTCATTGCACGGAATGGATGTGAAAGGAGCAACAGATTCACTATGAAACTCAAACGACTTCTCGCTGTCTTTATGGCACTGGTTCTGGTGTTCTCAGCAACAGGCAGCGCTCTGGCAGCCAACAAAACATCTGCCAAAGATGCCAAAACCAAGCCGACACTTAAGATAACCGTTCCTAAGGAAGGCATCGAAACCGGCACATTCGGCGATATTACCATCAATGCCTCTGTTCCCGGATTCATCACCATTGAACTTCTGGATTCCACCGGCAGTTCCGTTCTTAAAGTTGCAGAGAATGCAGAAATCCATTCAAAAGACAACGAATATGAGATCACTGCCTTTAATGACCTCGGATATCCGCTTGATCCCGGCACGTATACCATTCAGGCAACCATGGTCAGCCAGTACGGCACCGAATCCAGCGCAACCAAGAAAGACCTGAAGATCATTGCACCGCCAGCTGATGCAGCAACACCGACGCCTGTACCGGGTACAGCTACTGCAGCACAGAACGACAATAATGCTGCAGGTGCTTCCAGTCCTTATGGCGCCAATACAGCCAAT
>CACXHF010000408.1 GCA_902767305.1 uncultured Eubacteriales bacterium | reverse complement strand
TTTTGCCGGAAACCATGGGATTCAATGCCGCAGCGGCGCAAAAGCAGAGATTCCTCACATGATCGTTTCCTGTTGGACAGCCATTCCGGGCAGACAGCAGTCCCCTCTCTACAGTGTCCCCATAATCTTCTCACACATTTCCCTGAGTTCCCTCCGTGCCTCTTCCGGCTCCAGGATTGTTATATCTCCGGACCAGCCGAATACCCACCGATAAAATGTAGGAGACAGAATCACCTGAACTGCAGCTGTAAAATGATCCTCATCCTGCTTTGAGACCGGTGTTTTCGGTCCAAAGTGATCAATCATGGAGTTCATCACAGTATTTCTGCACAGCAGTTTCACTTCTGTTTTTTCTTTTCCCCCGTACATCCGTACCATTTGCTCAACGTATTTTTGCTTGTCAAACCCTCTCGGTGCAGGCACCATTGCCTCATTCAGAATTTCAGGTTTTCTGAAAATTCTGTCCAGACGAAAGTTTTGCACACATTCTCTTGTTTCACAAAAACCGATGACGTAACCGTATCCGCCATCCCAGGCGAGTGTATATGGACTCACGATATAACTCTTTCCCTTGCGCCGCAGGACGCGTTCTTTATCTGCCGTGTATTCCGTATACTGAAATCTGATTTTCTTTTTCGTATTTATGGCGTTATTGACGATATCCATCAATTCAACAACATCGGCTGAAAGATCATTTACAATCACATTTCTCTTTCTCTCGTACTTTTCATGCGAATTTGCCAGTCCGCCAAGTTTATTTATCAGTATCTGACGCTTCTTTCTGCTGATGAGTCCGGATGCAGACGTGATATTTGCCAGAATATTCAAATCCTCGGCATCTATCATTCTTCCCACATAGTAATAGCTTTTCTCTCTGGCTCGTGTCACCCGGATCGGAATGCCTGTTTCCAGAAGCATGTTAAGGTCATTCGCCAGTGTCATCCGGTTCACAGTCATTCCATGTTCATTCTGCAGCATATCCGTCATTTCCCGTGTGGTTACCGGATGAGACTCATCTGAATTCTTCATAATAAACTGGTATAAATAGAGTAATCTGAGTTTTGTTCCATCCTTCATCTGATACACTCCTTCTGTTCCGCAGTCACTCACCCGTATTCTCAGGAAAATGAAGAAACCTTCCGCTTCTTCACATCCGGATCATCATCATTCTTTCAGTCATCCATTCGCAGCTGATTATGCTGGAAATCGTATATCCGATAATAACACCTTTTCGCCAATGCATCAAGTACTTTACGCTCAATATATTGATCATCATAAAAGATGATATTTCAGCAGGGAACTATCGGCAGATGATGCCAGAGTATTGGGAAATATCACAATTGAAACAAATGAAAGATCCACCGTTTTTTTCTGAATTTCATCATTCTACCTTACATATGAAAAACAGTGGCTGATGCAGCAAAAGCGCTGCCGCAGCCACTGTTAGAAGCGGTTCAGACCGGCACAGCAGATCCAAAACAGAGGGCATCCACAATTACGGGCATCAGGACAGACCGGTTATCTCTCCGTATTTCTCTGTCAGATACACCACAAAGCAAGAATCACCGTTGTTCATTAACCGTTTTGATTCTTCTGTTTTTTCATTTCTTTCTTGCGCTCATACATAAAGCGGTCCGCTTTCCGGAAAACATCAAGGACTGTATCTTCTCCATCATAGAGCGCATATCCTATGGCAGCATTCACCCGTTCCCACGGCTGTCCCTGCGCATTCTCAGTCAGTCGGTAGAATTCAGCGACTCTTTCCTTGATATGATCATAATCTCTGCCTTTAATGACGACTACGAATTCATCGCCTCCGAATCGGTAAACGGGTGAATGTACAAACACATCACAGGTGAGAGAACAGATCTTTTTAATTGCCAGATTTCCCTGTTCATGACCATAGGAGTCATTCATTCGTTTCAGATCGTTCATGTCAACGACCACAATGCCAAACCGTGCTGTTCCCTGATTAATCTCCTCCGTCAGCTTTTCAACCTGCTGATCATACGCGAGCTTGCTTCCCACGCCTGTAAGTGCATCCTTATGTGCAAGCGCATTCATGGTGTCTGCCTGAATACGCGTTTCAGTCAGTTCCTGCTGCGTCATCATCAGGTTATCTATGTATCTGCGTATGTCGTGAGTCATCTTTTTCAGAGACTCATACAAAGACTGAATTTCATCATTGGATTTTATCGGCAGATTTTCAAGTGCACTGTTTTCTGTCTCTCCTGCATTGTAATGCGCAGCTGCAATGCTGAGCAGATTAATCGGACGTGTAATAGCAATATTGACCGCCCAGATAGCGCAGAAACATACCAGCAGGGTCAGCACTGCC
>CACXHF010000407.1 GCA_902767305.1 uncultured Eubacteriales bacterium | reverse complement strand
GTAGGCAAAATGGTGATCCCGGCGGGATTCGAACCCACGGCCTGTCGCTTAGGAGGCGACCGCTCTATCCTGCTGAGCTACGGGACCATATCTTTGGAAACCACTTGTTTACAAGGCTTTGGGGTTACTGGCTGCCATTGCCGGTTTTCGTCAGCGGGGAGGTCGTTTTGTCAGCTGACGGCTGACGAAAGCGGTATTATCCGCTTGATCGGGTGTGATGATCTGTCCGGATGAGGTGCAGAAAGGCACTTCCAAACCCCGGATATAATAGAAAGTTAAGAGCTTTCCGAGAGTCCCGCGAAAGACTGAAACAGTATAGATGATTGAACAGGAAAAGTCAAATACTATTTTGGCCTGTCCTGAATGAATGACAGCCGGGACCGGGCTGAAACGATTCCGCAGAAACATGTTTATAAGCCCGGATGTCATCAGGGGGAGAAAGAAACCGGAAGCAGTTCCCACAGACGGATCTGCTTCCGGAATGATATGACTCAGTCACCAAGAGAAATTCCCATGTTTCGGGCGGACTTTACGGCCTGCGCATCTTCCGGAACAAATTTGGTCTTGCCGGCGATAGCTGCCAGAGGATTATGCCCGACGGTATTGCCGATCATGGCAACAGCCTGACCATAGTTTTCATCTTTAATCAGCTTTGCCGCATGAACACCGAAGTTGGTGGACAGAAGCCGGTCGTAGGCACTTGGTGTGCCGCCGCGCTGAACGTGACCCGGAACAACAGGGCGCGCTTCAATGCCGATCATTTCCTCGAGTTCCTGTGCAAGACGTGCAGCAATGCCGTGGAAATGGGTTTCGGTACGGAATTCAGCCCGCTCTCTCTTTTTCATACGGGATTCTTCGACAGTCATTGCCCCTTCGGCAACGGCGATGATGGAAAAATCCTTGCCGGCCTCGGCACGGCGTTCAATAGCCTTGGCAACTGTTTTGAGATTATATGGAATTTCGGGCAGCAGAATAACATCTGCGCCGCCGGCAAGTCCGGAGTAAAGCGTCAGCCAGCCGGCCTTATTTCCCATAATCTCAATCACCATGCAGCGTCCGTGACTGGCAGCAGTTGAATGAATGCGGTCAATTACATCTGTGGCAATATCAACAGCTGTATGGAAACCGAATGTAACATCGGTTCCCCAGATGTCATTGTCAATTGTTTTCGGAAGACCGACGACGTTAAGGCCTTCCTCGGAAAGAAGATTGGCGGTCTTGTGCGTTCCGTTTCCGCCAAGACAGACAAGACAGTCGAGCTTTGCCTTTTTGTAGGTGTTTTTCATGGCCTTGACTTTATCGACGTGATCATCTTCAATCAGGCGCATATTGCGGAACGGGGTGCGTCGTGTGCCCAGAATCGTCCCGCCGAGAGTCAGGATACCGGAGAAGTCGGACTGATTCATTTCCTTGAAATCGCCGTTGATTAATCCGGAATAGCCGTCCTGAATGCCGACGATTTCAGCGTCAAACATTGAGTAGCTGGCCCGTGCGACACCTCGGATGCAGGCATTCAGTCCGGGACAGTCGCCGCCGCTTGTAAGAATACCTATACGTCTTTTCATGAGAAATCCTCCTTGATAATATGGATAAAACATACCTGAACAGACTGTTTCCTGATAAAAGAATTGTATCAGGAAACGGATGCTGTGGCAAGAAGAGAAATTCTTGACGGGTGCAGAAATAGAGTGATATACTGTTGACAGGGAATAGGATACATCAATTAGGTATCGTAAACCTGAACAATGGAATGGTGTCGGAAACGGACAAATACGGATGTTGAACGGCATTTTTCGGCAGATTACGGAGGAGGATGCAAATGGATTGGATAAAGATCAATCCGGCGGACAACGTTGCCGTTGCGCTCAAACCACTGGCTAAAGGGTCTGAAGTTCTGGGCGTAACACTGATCGAGGATATCCCGGCAGGCCATAAAGTGGCGCTGACGAAGATCGGCATCGGACAGAATATCATCAAGTATGGTTCTCCTATTGGGCATGCACTGTCAGATATTCAGGCGGGCAGCTGGGTTCATACGCACAATGTGAAGACGAATCTTTCCGGACTGCTGGAATATTCATATAATCCGCATCCGTGCAGTATGCCAAGAGACAGAGAGGCTGCCTTTGAGGGATATGTCCGTGAGGACGGCAAGGTTGGAATCCGGAATGAGATCTGGATTGTAAATACGGTCGGCTGTGTAAACGGGACAGCAAAGACGCTCGAGCGTCTCGGCAATGAGATGTATGGAGATCGTGTGGACGGAATTCATTGCTTTGTTCATCCGTACGGATGCTCTCAGCTGGGCGATGATCTGAAAAACACACAGCATCTGCTGGCATCCATGGTTCATCATCCGAATGCAGGCGGTGTGCTTGTGCTGAGCCTTGGCTGTGAGAATAATAATCTGGGTGTTTTTAAGGAAATGCTTGGAGAGTATGATCCGGACCGGGTAAAATTCCTGATTACGCAGGATGTTGAGGATGAGGTGGAGGCAGGTCTTCAGCTGCTGGATGAACTGACCCGTCATGCACAGCAGGCAAAGCGGACGACGGTATCGGCAGACCGGCTGATCATCGGACTCAAGTGCGGCGGAAGTGACGGACTGTCCGGAATCACGGCCAATCCGCTTCTTGGAAATATTTCCGATCTGCTCTCACGTCATGGAGGAACAACGCTGCTGACAGAGGTTCCGGAAATGTTCGGCGCTGAAACGCTGCTGATGAACCGCTGCAAGGACGAGGAAACGTTTAAAAAGACGGTGGCCCTGATCAACAATTTCAAGGAATACTTTATTCGTCACGGACAGGAAGTATATGAAAATCCGTCTCCGGGAAACAAAGCCGGCGGAATCACGACGCTGGAGGATAAGTCCCTTGGCTGCACACAAAAAGGCGGTGCAGGTGAAGTCAGAGGCGTTCTCAGCTATTGCGAGCCGGTAAAGGAAAAGGGACTCAACCTGGTTCAGGGCCCCGGAAATGACCTGTGCGCAATTACAGCGCTGATGGCGTCGGGCGCACAGATGGTTCTGTTTACGACAGGACGCGGCACCCCGGTTGGCGCTCCGATTCCGACTGTCAAGGTGGCCACCAATACGCCGCTTGCAGAACGGAAGCGGAACTGGATTGACTTTAATGCAGGCGTTCTGGCAGACGGAGCGGATATGCAGGAAACGACGGAGACGTTTTTCCGTCAGCTGCTTGAAATCGCATCCGGAAAGAAGACCAAGAGCGAGGAACATGATTTCCGGGAGATAGCGATTTTCAAGGATGGAGTTACGCTGTAATTCTTTGCCGAAAGGCAATTAAGATAAGGAGGAGTTTCCTATGAAACCATTTATGGATGCCGATTTCATGCTGAGCAATGAGGTCGGAAAGAAACTGTACCACGAGTATGCGGAAAACATGCCGATTTATGACTATCACTGCCACATTTCCCCGCGTATGATATTTGAAAATTACAAGTTTTCCAATATCGGCGAACTGATGCTTGGCGGCGACCATTATAAATGGCGCGTTATGCTTTCCAACGGCGTAGATGACAAGTATATTCGCGGAGATGCAGACTGGTTCGAAAAATGGAAGGCGTTTGCCGGTTCGCTGAAGTACTGCATTGGAAACCCCATGTACCACTGGACACATCTGGAACTCCGCCGCGTCTTTGGCATCACGGATATTCTGAGCGAGGAAACTGCAGAGGATATCTGGAATCGTGCCAATGCACTGCTTGCCAAGGATGAATATCGCGCCCGCGGACTGATTGAAAAGTTCAATGTAAAGGTAATCTGCACGACAGATGATCCGGTGGATGATCTTGAATATCAGATCAAGATGGCAAAGGAAACCGGCAACAGCTTTAAAGTCTTTCCTGCATGGCGTCCGGATAAGGTGATTAACATTGACCGCGGCGGCTTTGTTGACTATATGAACAAGCTTTCCCGTGTTTCCGGCATTCAGTGCCTTAATCTGGAAAACATGCTGAAAGCACTTGCCAGCCGTTTTGAGTATTTCCATGAGAACGGATCCCGGCTTGCTGATCATGCACTTGATACGGTTCCGTATGCTGTTCCGAGCATGCATGTGGCAGCTGAGGCTTTCCGCAAGGCGATGAGCGGCGCGGTACTGACAGAGGCTGAGGTACAGTCGTACAAGACGTACATTCTGGTAGAACTTGCCAAGATGTATAAGTCTCATGGCTGGGTACAGCAGTATCATATCGGAGCGATGCGCAACTGCAATCC
>CACXHF010000406.1 GCA_902767305.1 uncultured Eubacteriales bacterium | reverse complement strand
GGATTGGCCACTTTCAACAACCGTTCACCGTTTCGCTTTGGGTGAAATCCTGTACAAATTCACATCTGTTGCGCTTCAAATCCTCAGAGGCAGACAAATGCCTAGCTGTGATAACCTCCACCTCGCAAGGCAAATCCTTCTGCAGCTTTAATCTCCTTATTCGAGCTGAGAATGATGCGCTGAGCCCTGCCCGGACTGGTCTCCCCAAACATCTGACCCCCTCCGGATGACAAGTGTCTTCCAGAGGAAAATTTCCCGTCCTTCCGGTGTTTTTTCCCATCTGAAAACCGGACAGCTGACGCGTTCATTTGGAAATCATCGAAATCAAAAACATGATTCAGTTCTGCATCCCTTATCATGTCTGTCGGCTTTCCCGGTGTCGTGATCTGCAATTCTATGGTAGCACTTTTTTGAAGCCGATATCAAGACCAGCCGTGATGATTTCAGGTGCGTCTGAAGAAGATTTGCATAAGCGTCCGGAGCAAAGCCTTCCCAAAGGCAAAAACAGCCTGCCGGATCAGCTTTCCATCGTTCAGGAATCCGAATCATGCAGACCCCTGTTTATTTGTGCTCAATGAATCCATCCTTTCAAGTTCAATCCGCCCGCCATATACCGGCACCTGGCTGACACCGGTTTCAAACCGTTCCCCGTCCATTCCCGGCAAATCCGGTCAGGGACAGCCTCAATCCGTTCCTCTTCATAAATACCCGATGGGACAGGCATCTCAGCTCCAGGACTGTCTGAAGATCCGTACTCACAGCTTTCATCCTGCCGATGAAAACCTTCTTCAGCTCCACCGGTTTTATCCTGTCCTGATTGTTTTCCGGTTCCGAATTAATGGTCTGCGAATGCGTCTTCCCTTCTTTCGTGACCCTTGCCCGGATTCTCCGGCATATGCCTTCGCTGCATGCCAATGAAGGTCTTCTGTCTGTCCCGGCTGCCTCGCTTTTCGCCGGTTCAGACCGGATGCCTGTGACAAGTCTTTCTTCGCTGCTGTCTGATGCCTGCTCATAACCTGCCCCGGATTGACACGGATGGCCTTCCTTCTGCCTGAAGCCGCCTGTTCCGGCATTTCCCGTCAGCATCCGTCACTTTGCCGGAAAATGGCGGGCCATGTGCCGTGAAACAGTTCAAATTCTGCAGGCGGGTTCTGTTGACAGTCTGCATCCGGTCATATACAATCTTTTTTATCCAATGGTACAGAATGTCCGGATCAGTGTCCTGCCTGTTCCAGACCGGTCTGTCCCTGAACGGTCCGGATCCTTTGTGATCCGGCAGCAAAACGTCTGAAAAACGGACCGTCCCGAAAGCGTACCTCCGGTACACGACCGGGAATACAGGGGACGGAACCGGAGATCCCGTGAGCGGTCTGACCTGTCCGGAAATCCAGATTCTGCCATCCCCCTTCCTGCCGATCTAAGCCTGCCGGAGACCGATCGCAGCCGGTGAACCCTGGTAACTCGTGCTGCCGGAAGGATGTGCTCCGGAAGTTCCTGTCCTGTACAGGCAGGAAATGGGCTATATTCCCCTCCGGCAGTCAATGAGCCCTCATTCCGGAAACCGATTTATACTTGATCAAGGAGAAAAGCCGTATGAAAAAAAGCGTGAAAAAACATAGAATCCTTCCTTTCTGGCTCCTGCTGATAATGGCTTTATCCATTCTGAACCCGACAGGCGCAATGGCCGGGTCCGCTCTGGAGATCCGTATGGAGACCTCTCAGGCGCAGGATAAGATCCTTTTAAGCGATCTGCGGATTACAGATCTGGCTGCCCCGCAGCCCGGTTTGCCCTTTCCCGCGGAGGCGACCGTCACTTCGGCAGAGGGCATGTGCTGGCAGGTTGCCGTGCTCTGGACGGATCTGAACGGCTCCCCCGTCAGCGGAATCGCCGGGACCGGGCAGTACCGTCCCGTGATCGTTTTCTTCGTTCCTTCCGGGTATACCGTGCGCGGAACGGACGGAAGTCCGGACAGTTTCCGTCTGGCTTTCGACGATTCTGTCCTGGCCCTGTTCGGGACAGACAATCCTGTCTCTGTCCTTGATGCGGACAGGAATCTCATCTATATCCTGAACGGACAGATCAGCACCTCGGCGGTTCAGCAGGAAGAGCGCGTGATTCCGAGCCGTCCGGTATCGGGAATGCCGGAGAAGTACCAGGCACCGAAAGACGGCTACCGCAATCCGAACTATGTTGAACGGACAGACGGCGGAAACCGGCAGGAAACGGCAGAGCTCCCTGCACCGGCGGAAAACAAAGCCGCGGATTCCAGCAAAACCGGTGAAACTTTGCCAGCAGAAAACAACGCAGACCCCGGCAGGACCGGTGAAATATCGCCGGCAGAAGACAAAACCGCAGACGCCGGAAAAGCCGGAGAAGCTGCACCAGCAGAGGATCTCCTTCCGTCCGCAAAGGATTCCGGGCAGGAAAAGGCCAAGGCCAGAGATGAATCCCTTTCTGAGGCCGGTCTGTCAGGGAAGTGTACGGGCGCAGCCGAGCAGGCAATCCCCGAGATCGTATCCATCCACTGCTCGAAAACTGCACTGAAAGCAATGAATACCGAAGACCTCGCAAGTCTTGTCGAACTGGTTAAGCACAGACTGCAGCCCCAGGCAGTGGAACTGCTCAAAGAGCGTTTCCCTGCTTATCAGGAAGCTGCGAAAAACCGACTGCTCGGTGAACAGCTCGGCCTCTATGTCTATTTCGAAGAGGGCGACAAGGACGATGTGATGGGCCACAGCGTCGCTTCGCCCGATGCAATGGCCTTTATCTCCGCCGGAAATCTTCCGAATAAAAGCAGTGAAACCGAGTTCAAGTATATTCTGGGCGTCAACGCAAGCTTCTTTGTCGAGATGGACGAGGACGAGGAACCCGTCCTCGGTGCAGACGGCAAAGCAAGATTTGCCAACAGTGAAAAGAATCTTACCACGCTTGAAAATACCATCGTGCATGAGATGATGCATCTCTTTATGTTCGATTACAACCGTGTCGGGATGACCGGCGTCGCAGATCCGAAACTGATCTCATCGCTCCTCACCCCTGACGGAAAAATGAAGGAAGGCCCGGATGTACAGGATGCGGTCAATGCATTCAATGCGCATCGGGAGGCCGCCAGCTTTCCGGGATGGTTCATCGAGGGACTGGCGACATCCGTGGAGAACAATTACCAGTTCAGATATGAGACCTTTAACCTGCTCAGCTATGCGGATGGACAGATCTGCGAAGGCTACTCCCCCGAAATTCTCCGCAATGCCTATTCCACATCTGTTTTCCGCGTAGATCCGGACAAGCCGGCACATGAGACCTATTTTGACCTTGAGTCAATCTCCCGCAAGGATCTCGATTCAGGCAAGACGGTGGATGCGGTGTATGCATCCGGATATCTGGCCTGCCTGTATCTCGGTGAGCTCGCCGCAAACAAAGCCG
>CACXHF010000405.1 GCA_902767305.1 uncultured Eubacteriales bacterium | reverse complement strand
GGCCTAACATCCAATGTAAGCCTCATATGCCGATATTTCAGGCTTCTTTGGCAATGTGGTCTTGAAGTTCCGTAGGCGAAGTCTACCCTTCCGTAGGAAAAGTCTGCCCTTTCGGATAAGTCAGAACATTTTACTCTCAAGTTATAGTATAAAACGGGTTCTTTTGCTCATCTGTAAAGAAAATCGAGACGGATGGAAACACAGAATGCAAAAATGCCCGCAGTCCGGTTCGAAAGAACCTGACTGCGGGCTCGCTGCATTTTCTGCTGTTGTGGTCTCGCTGTACTTATCACCTTGCCGGCCGGACTGCCCACCTTCACGGCATGCCGGCCACTGGCGACAGCGATATATAAGCACCGTCCCGTTGCCCACACGGATGTTCACCATGCATTTTCGCAGACAAGCCTCACCTTGGTGCCCGTGGCTCCCCGGGGTTCGGGCTCGGCTGGCATTGTCTTTGTCGTGTCCATGAAACAGATTCCTTCGAACAGATTGAAAAGATACTGAGCTTTGTCATCATTTCTGTCCGGAATAAACAGATATGGCATTCCCGCCGTATCGTGATCTGTTCTCATGGCTTCAAAGGTGAAGCCTCCGTCACAATAGCCTGTTGATTCTTTGCGTCCCCTTACACCTTTTCCGGAAACAGCACCGGCATGTAGTGATAGATATGCTGGTATACCTTCTCGTACATATGCGGGGCATTTTCCATCAGAGTATAGTGCAGATTCCCCTCTTCCAGTCTTTCACTGAATTCAAAGAGATCCGTGTATTTTTTCATAGCTTCGATCTGAGGCGTCAGATTCGGATACGCAATATCCTCCACACCGGTTCCGGCGTAAATGCGGAAATCAGACTTTTTATATCCCTGTTCCACCGTATGGTCGTGGAGATACCGGACGGTCTTTTCCGTTTCCTTCCCGCCGCCCAGACCGCAGACCTGCCAGCAGTCACCGGACAGGGGCAGGAACACGGAAAACAGGTCCGGATTTTCCAGAAAGGCAAACCAGGTCGTCACGCCTCCCATGGAAAAACCGCCGATCGCCCTGCATTCCCGGCATGCGCAGGCACAGAAAGATTTCTCCACCGCCGGGATCAGGTCATTTCGCAGCTCCTGCTGGAAGCGGAGCACTGCGCACGCTCCACGTTTTCATCCGGACGGCCGCTGGTGCGGACGGAATCCCGGTTGTAGAAGCCGGGAAAGACCACAATGAACGGTTTGCTGCGCCCCTCCGCAAAGGAAACGTCCAGCGCGTTTTTGATCATTGAGCAGTCCAGCCAGGCATCCGGATTTCCGCCGCCGCCGTGAATGAGATACAGCGTGGGATATGTTTCTGCCGCGGAATACCTGTAAGGCAGGTAGACATTCGCGTACTTGGAAACCGCAGTTCCATCCACGTCCTTCGCGGTATAGCAAAGCCGCTCCACGGTTCCCCTTCTGTTCACGTCATGATACCGGTGCAGTTCCATGGTTTTCCTCCTTTGAATCATGCTGCCAAAGCTGCAGCAAATTGAATCCATCCGCAATTCCAGAGTCCATTTTCCAGGCTTCATGATCTATCCCTGGAATCATCCATCATGATCCTTCATTCTCTCAAAATACCTATTAAATTTAAACAAGGATTAATTCCATTTCATTCTTCATCCCCGAAAAGCCGTATTTTTCATACAGCGGACGGCCTGCCGCTGTTGCTTCCAGAGAGACGGCGGCAATTCCTTTTTCCCGTGCATCCTGAATCAGCAGATCCAGGGTATGAAAAGCGATTCCCTTTCTTCTGTATTCAGACCGGGTATACATATTCATCACATATCCTTTTCTGCCGGTCGGATTATGAACTGTCGGCATAACCCGGTAATAGCTGATTCCACCCGCACCGACAAACTGATCATTCTCAAAAACCAGCAAGGCGGTATGCGTTTCATCCGCAAGCGCTTTTCCATAATACTCACGGGTTTGCATTTCGACTTCACTCATGTCGGCACTGTCCGGCAGTCCGTTGGCTGCACGCAGGACTTCAATCCGCGTTTCTACAAGAAGATCAATATCCTCTGCCGAGGCCTTTCTGAATTCAAGCTTCAAAACTCACTACTCCCCCGAAACCTTTTTTCCCTGCCTTTTCACGTTTTGTGATTCTGATCCTGCTTATTATTGCGGATTCTGAAAGGGTGAAAAAACAGAAGCAATGCGGTTCGACCCTTTCCATTGACCCTTTATCATCATACCATATTCCGGAAAACAAAAAAATGCCTGCAGCGCCTCAATTTCCAAGCTCTGCAGGTTATGTGTGCTGTGAGATACGGCGGTCTGCAAGCGTAAACACCCGGTGAGTCTCCGGCGGAACCTCAAGCAGATTGTACCGCCGCGAAGACTCAACGGTATGCTCAGACAGCAGAATCATCTGAACGGACGATCCGGCGATCTGCAGTTCGGATATCCGAACTGTTCACATTGACCGATATCCCGATCGATGAAAGTCATCCGGCAAAACTGTCCGTTTTTCACGATTTCATGACCCCGGATGCCCTTTGGCCGGAATCGACTGTTTATGAGCAGCGAACTCCTTAAGAACTCATGCATGCTGTGTGTATTTCTGAAACAAACTCGTTTTGATTCTTCCGGCATTCTTCTGTGAAAGATTTCATCCTCAATATGCAGTCCTTCGTTTTATTGACGCAAATGCAGAATCATGTCAGAACAAAATGCCAGCAAACACAGAACGCACGCATGAACAGGAATCACAGAATGGCGGGTTAAACGGTTACCGTAAACACGTTCATGCCGAGTATCAGCCGGTACTCGGTTTCCTTCACGACCCCCATGAACACACGGATACTGAGGCTCTTAGGGGAATTGTCCTGCGGATTGACAAGCTCCGCGCGGTCCTTCGGACTGAAGGGCCTGCAGTCGTCCTTCATACTCATGAAGAGATCCCTGCCCTTATGAACGGCGCGCAGTTCGATCGTATGCTTCTTCTTCGGATCCGTCTCAAAGCGTTCCTTGATGATTCCCAGGCACATCTCCTCCAGCGCCAGCGCCGCGCAATTGGCTTTCTTCGCGTCGATCCCCCGCTCCAGACAGAAGCGGCCGACTTTCTCCGCCGTGCTGACTGCTTCTTCCAGGTTGTGAATGCTGGCATTCATGCATTCGTTCTCCGGAGCACCGAAGTCCGCAGGAATCATCATCCACTCGCTCAGCGTCTTCGGCATTCGCTTCCAGAAGATGATCGCGCAGACCGGCCCGACCAGCGCGAGGAGCGCATAGGCTATGATCAGCGTGAACATGAAACCCCGTACCCCCATCTTCGGAATCAGCAGCAGGCCCGGCGGGAGCATGAAGCCGATTCCCTCCAGCGCAGACAGAATATTGACGATGCCGTTCCGGCCGATCGCCTGAAAATAGTC
Source organism: uncultured Eubacteriales bacterium (assembly GCA_902767305.1). Lineage (GTDB taxonomy): Bacteria > Bacillota > Clostridia > Christensenellales > Aristaeellaceae > Ventricola. The sequence continues at coordinate 1,971 of CACXHF010000405.1, read as the reverse complement.
GTGGAAAATGAAGTAAACAGCCTGCAGGAAGAGCACCACGGAGCCGTACCGCATGGTCATGGCTGTCAGTTGATGCGCCTTGGAGAGCGGATCCACGTAGAACAGGCCGGCGGCTGCATCCGCCAGCAGAAAGGAAGCTGCAGAAGCGGCCAGCACGATCAACATGCCCTTCGAAAAGATGATTCTGATGACTTTGACGATGGAACGGCCGTCCTCTTCCCCGTAAAACAGACTGGTCATGATCCTCCCTGCCGCCGCGATCCCCTTGCCGAATGATTCGAAAATCAGGCTCAGCATCGTGTATGTCGCGAGGACTGCCACAGAAATCATGGTAGGATCATAAGCGCCCATCACCCTGTTGAATGTGCTGCTCCGAATCGAGAGCAGGAATAATGCCAGGGCGTTTGGGAATCCGGTTTTCAGCAGGCCCCAGGTTTCTTTCCACAGGATGTTTCGGAAGGAAAAGGACAGTGAGACCTTCGGAGTCAGGAAAATCCAGCCTGCTGCTATCATATAGACCCATTGGCTGATGGCCGTGGCAATCCCAAGCCCTGCGATTCCCATTTCCCTGAAGCAGATAGCGAAAAACAGATCCATCCCAATGTTGACCACGATCATTGCGCTGGTCGCGAAATAGTTGATTTTGTCCTTTCCCTCAAGCGAGAGGAACGCCACCAACTGTGATGCCAGAATCATGGGAATCAGCCCGAAGCCCCTGCCGACGATGAAACCGGCCAGGGCTTCAGCGTTTACCGGCGAGGCACCAAGGAACGCCGCAATGGGAGATGCCAGCGTAAAGCTGAGTATCGTCGCGATGGACAGGATCGCCACGGTGAGCGTTATGTTGAGTGAAAAGATTCCCCGGATTTTCTGCAGGTTTCCGGAGCCCATATACCTGGCGCACAGCACCTGGGAACCGACCATCAGGACGATTCCAATCCCGATCCAGATCGTCTGAAACGGCGCATAGAGCCCGATGACGCTGGCGGTGGTCGGGCCGAAGAAATTGCTGCCCACCAGGCCGTCGACAATATTGTTGATCCCGGTCAGCAGCAGCAGGATAATCTGCGCCGGAAGCACGCGAAAAAACATCCCGGACAAAAATCGTCCATCTGAGCGCGTGGAAGTATTGACCATTCTCTGCTCCTCTTCTGTTCTGAAGCAATGCCTGCTTTACAAAACCCGTACACCGACAGAACGGCCGCGGATCATGCAGCAGAATATAGCCGCCTGTTATGCGATTGTCATCATTTTATTATACCGAAAAATTCCGGTTTACTTTCTCGCTATCTTACGGTAAGATTGATAGCGAGAAAGTGAAGTTATGTTTTTCAGAAGCGAGGTGGTGCAATTGAGTAAGTTTGATGTTCTGGATCAGCTTGTGGAAGAAGGCAACGGTTATCTGCTGACTGCTGCTGCTCTCGACCACGGTGTTTCCAAGAAAACACTGGCGAATTATGTCGAAGCCAGAGGTCTGGCAAGAGCTGCGCACGGCGTTTATATGGCAGAGGATGCATGGAAAGATGAATATTATCTGCTCTCTGCCAGGAATAGCAAGGTTGTGTTTTCTCATGAGAGCGCCCTTTACCTGTACACGCTCATGGACAGGGAGCCTTCTGTCACTACAGTAACTGTACCGAAAAACTACAATTCCACGCATATCGCCAAACAAGGTATCCGAGTGATACATACGAAACCGGAGTGGTATGACATGGGCATCACCCTTGTCAAGACATCCTTTGGCAACGAGGTGCCGGTTTACGACCGGGAACGGACGTTGTGCGACATCATCAGGACAAAGAAAGATGTTGAGATTCAAACATTCCAGACTGCTGTCAGGGAGTACATGAGTTCACGTGAAAAAAATCTTGTAAACCTGATGCGATACGCCAAGACGCTCGGCGTTGAGGATGAAGTACGAACCTATACGGAGGTCATGCTATGATCAGGACAGCCACTCAGTTGAAAGCT
>CACXHF010000404.1 GCA_902767305.1 uncultured Eubacteriales bacterium | reverse complement strand
GTAACAGAATACAGCCGAATCAAAGAAGAGGCGGCTGCACTTTATCCGCACGACATTGAAAAGTATATCGGATACAAATCTCCTTTCATTGAATCGATATACAGAATAATCGGAGTATAATCCTTCCTTCCTTCCAGAAGAACTTCAGCTATGAAGCATAACCGGGACTTTTTCTGCTTCCGATGCATTTCGGGTCTTGGCTGATGCTGACGCCTGTCTGCTTAAGATGGAGGCGTCTCTCATTGATTATGTACTTGTTTGATAAGAACGCCTCCGAGCTGATCGACTCGGAGGCGTTGGTGTATTCAGGGGAAGAAAGGGCGTTTTGTGGTATCCTGAATTCTGGAAAGCGCTATGTGTATGCGCTGTGTCTTTTTGTAAGTTGAAGGATTCATCGGTTATATGAACTCATCTATTCAGGATTTTGTCACAGCAGAGTTGGAATACGGCTGCTCATATGGTTTATCACCATTTTCTTTACAGATTCTCTTGCCGTATCAATCAGTCATCGATGAAAATATCGGTTCCTCCACCGAAAGATGAATCCACAGAGAAACCGGTGCTTCCATCATCCATGGAGAAATTCTGTCCATTTCCTGTGATGCTGTCAACGGAATACCCTTTTCTTCCATCGTTCATATAGAAATTCTGCCCATTTCCTGTAATGCTGTCAACAGAATATCCTTTGAATTGTCCATCTGCGTTATAAAAATCCTGACCGCTGATGGCACTGTCGATTGAATATCCCACAAAACTGCCATTCTCATCATAGAAATCCTGACCGTTGCCGAATATGCTGTCTACTCCATAAATGCGGCTCATCTTGTTCCTCCTAAAGCTTTTTCGCTGCCCTGGTCCTTCTTTATCGTGGATCGGAGAGTTATGCGGTGCTGCCAGCCTTTCAGATGTAGGAACTGATACGGGTTCAGACTCGTTGTCCGTTCATAGGATCAGGGAAATACATTTGAAGCAGATATCGCAGATAAACGTACTCTTATCACTGCAGAACACGATTTCGCCCTCACACTGTTTGTTCTGCTGCTCTGGAAATGGATAAAACGCGATAGTCCTGATTTTCTTCTTTCTGTCGTCATCGCAAATCAGACAGATGCTTCACTGGCTTGTGAAGCAGCAGGGCATAGAAGAATAACGGTGCTCCATAACCTCGTCTGAGCCCTTCGTTACTTTCTTTTCCGAATTCTCATAATAACGAGTACATGATAATTGTATCATATTTTCTGGTAAAAATCAAAAATTCTGCAGTTTTATTTGCAGGTTTTGAGGAAGATGGACAGTTGCCGGTCAAGATCGTTTTATCAGCAGAATATTTGACACAATCATGCGAGAAGGTTCTTCCGGTTGAAAAACAATACCGATTGAGGTAAAATTATCACATAAGGACAAGAATACTATGATAAGGAAGTGAAATAATTGGCAAGTAAAGACATGACGGAGAAAGCGCTGGAGTCATTCAACGACGTTTTTGCGGATGTTGTGAATGGTCTGTTGTTCAATGGAGAACAGGTTATTAAAGAAGATTCTCTTTCTGATGCACAGACTTTTTCCATGTACAAGATGGACAGGGAGCTTCATGAACAGGATAGAGATGTAGCCAAGTACTGGAATGAAACAGATTCTACGGGTGTCCGTGTGCGGATTTCTCTTCTGGGAATTGAAAATGAAACCAATTATGAAAGTCGGATGCCGCTCAGAGTAATAAGCTATGATGGTGCAGGCTATCGGGCACAGCTGCACGAAAAGAGATGTTGGCCGGTGATTACATTGGTGCTGTACTTTGGAGATAAGCCATGGGGAAAGAACCGGACATTATATGATGTGGTTGAGATACCAGAAAAACTTCGCCCTTTTGTGAATGACTATAAAATCAATCTGTTTGAGATAGCGCATCTGCCAGAAGAGGCAATCGGATATTTCCACAGCGATTTCAGGATAGTGGTAGACTATTTTGTTCATATAAGGAAGGATCCGGATTATCGACCGAAAAACCCGGAAAAATTCCGTC
>CACXHF010000403.1 GCA_902767305.1 uncultured Eubacteriales bacterium | reverse complement strand
GAAAAAGAGCGTACAGAACGGATACAAGATGGAAGAAGAAAGTAAATGGAGGGCACCAAATCTTAACGGGATGCCTGTCTATATTTTGTACAGACCTCAGCGTATCCTTTGTCCCGAACATGGCGCTCTGAATGAGTTTATCCCGTGGGCTGATGGAAGCAGCCGGTTCACATCTGCATTTAATGATGAGGTGGCATGGTTTGTCTGTCAGATGAGCAAAACCGCCATCTGTGAATATCTGAGCATCAACTGGCGAACAGTGGGGAACTGTATCAAGGCATCCCATGCACGTCTTGAGCCGGATATTAACCATCGCATCCATGATAACGTGCGCCGAATCTGCGTGGATGAGACCTCTTACAGAAAGGGCCACCAATACATCACAGTCGTATATGACATGGATAAGAACCGGGCTATATGGGTTCATGAAGATCATGGTTATGAGATTTTTTCTGAATTCTGCAAGCTGCTGACACCGGAAGACCAGAAAAAGATTGAGATCGTAGCCGGTGATGGTGCACGCTGGATCGATACCTGCACAAAGGAATTTTTTCCCAATGCCAAACGGTGCACAGATTTCTTTCATGTAACGCAGTGGGTCAATGAAGCGCTTGATGAAGTCAGGATCAGTACAGCTGCCAAAGCAAAGAAAGAGTATAACAAGCTAAAGGATGAGTACATCAAGGCTGAAGCAGAGACTGCCAGGGCTGCCGAGAAGGCAAGACAAAACTATCTCGACGCTGCTAAAGAGCTTGACGCAATGCCTCACCGTGGACGCCCCAGCGCCCGTAAACTGGAACTCACCACCTTCATTGAGGAGTATAAAGCGGCACAGGCACAGGCAGCCGATATCAGTCAGCCGAGACCTGCCGGACGTCCGAAGAAGGTACAGCTCACACCAGAGCATGAGGCTTCTCTCCAGGAGCTTTCTGACAAGATCGACGTTTTCAGGGGCGCCAGGTATGCATTGGGACACAATCCTGAAAACTGCACAGATAATCAGAAAGAAAAGCTGCTGCTGATAGAAAACAGCTATCCGGATCTTTATCGGTCCTATCAGCAGAAGGAATCGCTTCGGCTGATTCTGCATATGAAAGATTCTGATCAGGCGGCCATTGAGCTCACAAAGTGGATTGACGATGTAAACAACTCAGGAATCAAGCCCATGATGGAACTTGCCGAAAAGATAAAAGACCGTCACAAGGAGAATATTCTGAACGCCATAAAATACCAGGCAAACAGTGCAAAAAGCGAGTCAACAAACACAACAATCAAGGGACTTATCAAACTTGCACGGGGCTTCAGAAACATAGAAAACATGATTGCACTCATCTATCTGAAATGTTCTGACATCATCGTGCCGCTAAGTAATCGGCCACGGCCATCGGCTGAGTATATCTCAAAGAAACGCGCCCGTGCCAATGAGCTCCGGAGACAAAGAGAGGAACGACGCCGCAGGGATTCTGTGGCATAAGTACAACGCACACGGTTCTCTTTGGTTATTCCCGGATCCAGAGCCCGATGAAGTCATCGATGTTCAATGCTTCAGTGGAGCGGGAACGTAATCAAGGGATCGTGGAATAAACCGAAGCACCTGACAGAGGTGCGAGGATTTATGCCGCGAAAGCCCTTGATGAAGTGACACGGATAACCCTTGATGCAGGAAACAGCTCCTGCTGTTTCCCTGCCTCCCCGGCGAGGGGGAAAGGGTCAAGGGGGATTATCCCCCTTGCGGGTTTGGGCAAAGCCCAAGGTACCACTATCTACCCTATGTGTTAGGATAGTTGGCACAGAGCACTAAATGACATGAAAGCCCTTTAGTTACTATATGATTTCGGATCTGTTCTGCAGGCAGATTGGTCTGGCTTGAGGCCCGCCGGAGGCATGAAGCAAAGTATGTTATCATAGAGACTCCGTCCTCCCCGTGAGATAATGGAATTCCGATTTGAGACGCCTAAGCTCTGCAGGCATTTCGGCTGGAATCGGCACGATCTATGCTCACGGGGAGGCAAGGCTGTCAAGGGGAACGTGGAATAAATGCCACAAGAATGACTTGACTGAAAGGATTTCTTCTGGTGTTTATGCCGCGAAAGTCCCCTTGACAGGCGTAGAGGAGTCCCACTGACTTGATAACCGTCCATTATGAATTTTCCCTGCCAAAATAGTCCAGTTTTTCTGCCAACTATCTTGACACAAACCGCAGGCACAGAATATTTACCGGACCGGGCAGCTTTCATAGAAATCTCCTTACCAGGTTAAGATAACCTGGTAGAAGTATCACATTGTCACTGCTCTGGAGCCCCAAATTCCTGCAATATCTGCGAACTATCGTGCCTTTTACAGGCTCAGCACGTGCAGAATACGGGGCAATAACCCAGAGTTCTGAACGGCAGATAACCTGGAGTGCGGTCTCACTGATAAAAGCCTCCTGTACATTCATATCCATCCGCCCGAAGTATTAAATCCGGAACCCAGGGAGGGACGCAGCTCATCCGCCCGCAGATTTCCTGCACTCTGCAACGCAACTCGACATGGAAGTTCCCCATGACACCGGCTGCGCCATACAGATTCTGAATGGCTGCCTGCTGCCGGTCCAAGACAGTCCTGGCATTATCGGTTTCAACAGCAGGTGTTTTCCCTCTCCATTCTCCAGCGCAGCTTTGCATAAGAGGCCGTAGATGCCATCAACAGCCAACCCAGCCGCAGTCTGAAATACTCTGGAGCGGCATCGGTATTCTTCCCGAAATCACCATCCGCTCCGGCTGCACTGCAGTCATCCCCACAGGCGCACAGCTTATCTGATTTCACCGCAGGCGAGGATGGACACGGCAGGCCGCAATGGGCATGGTTCACCACAGCTGGACGGACGGAACGGCGGACCGGAACAGCAGGCCGCAGCAGCCAAAAAGGAAAGGCAGAGCCTGTCGAAAGACCTGCCCCGCCTGGTTTTGTGATTCAGCTGCATCACCCGTGACTGACTTTGCTCCGCACGCCGAACATCTGCACGCCCGCATACCCAACGGTCTCACAGTAAAACGCCGGCTCTGTTCCTACTTCTGATCCCATTCCACAAGCTGTTCCGCGCATTTCTCAGCGCTTGCAAATCCAAAGTAACGCATCTGCACCCCTGCCAGTTTGCAATTTTTCACGATGGACCAGAACTGTGGATGGGAAATGCAGTTGTTCTGGATCCAAACCACATCCGAGTTTCGGATGACCTCAGAGCTGTATGTCAGCTTGCCGGCATCCACAAACCGGACATCCGGCAGCATCGGCTTGATGGCACGGAGGAAGGAGTCATGACCACCAAAGACGACCGTACGTTTTCTGGTGCTGTAAGGGTAAGAATAGTTCTTTACAGGCTGCTCTCTTCTCCTTTGCTCCTCCTCTGAAAGCTCAGAGTTGAACACAAGCTCCCGCAGGTCGGCAAGCTCCCTGTGTTCCATACGAAGCGCTTTCAGCTCATGCTCATATTTTGCGCGTTCATTGTTCGCGTTTTGCTTTGTAACTGCCAGAGCGTTCCGCAAGCTCTTCAGCTGCACCTTTGCCGCGTCCAATTCTGCCTTCAGAGCAGACGTATCCTCTTTCTCTTCCGCTTCCGGGACTGTGGAAAGATCCTCTTCAACCGGCTTTCCCATCATCCTCGCCCAGTAGCCGCCAGGCCGCGGCTGTTCCGCGGACTTCTGTTCTTCTGTAAATTCCTTCTCAGCAGACTTCTGTTCTGCAGGCTCTGAGACCGTGTCTCTCTCTTCTTCCCAAGAGAGGTCATACTCCGCCATCTGTTTTGCCTGGAATTCATAAAGGAAAAGGATTTCAGCCGTGTCCGTGATCTTCCGGGCCAGATTTTCGTCCATTCCCTCCGCCACAAGCTGTTCCCGATCCTTTTCAAAGGGATGAAGGCCTGTCGGCACGACAGTCCTGCAAAGGTCGTAGATCACCTGTGCCAGGTTACGGCCATTGTGCATTTCGTGGTAGAAGTCAATCTGCTCTTCCGGTCTGTCTTCCTGCATCCAGCAGTTCCGATTGTAATGAAATCCATCGTACCAGTCGTCCCATTTCTCATCATCCCAGTCTTCCTGTTCCATGTACCAGGGCAGCATCCGCAGAGCATACAACATCAGGCTTGAACCGGATCGCATCAGCCATGGTGCATCATCGTCCGTGTCCATGAGGTAGAACAGGGCAAAGCAGAGTTGATAGGGGTCAGCAACAGTGAACCCTTCCATAGCCTCCGCCACATCTCTGCTTCCCGTCTCTCGCCTGACCGCCTTCCTGTCCATCCACAGGTACCGGTCAAAATTCAGGACGTAGTCAAAGAACCTGTGGTTCAGTTCCCGCGCCCGCACAGCAACAATATCCATGGGACTCTGGCCCATGTTCAGACCAGTGCCGACGCCCATTAAGGGACTGCCGTCCATTAAGAAGCCATCACCCGGCTTCGGCAGAAGAGGACTCCCCTTTGCCGGATGAACCTGAAGCTCGGCAAGCGGTCCCGCAAATGCTCCCGGATTCTGACTCTGTGCCGTCTTCACCATCTCCTGAATGAATTTCTTTAACTCACTGTCGTAGTACCCCTGACATTTCATGAACCGCATGGCAAGCTCCCAGACCTTCGTCTTAAACTCACCGCATGCCTTTTGTATCTCTTCTTCCGGAATCAAACTCAACAGCTTTGTGTAAGCCTCGCCTGGTTTCTTTCCTCCGGCGTTTTCCTGCGTAATGACCACATCACGTCGCTTCCCGTATCTTGTGCTGATCACCTGGATCACCGCACGGATCAAATCGTTTGAAAAGCATGGGTGAGCAAAGTCTGCAGGCAGATACCAGTCATCTATCTCCCCGCTCATATCTGGGAGGATGTCATATAACTCTGCAATCTTTCCGCCGGCTCTCACTTTTTCGAGAATCCAAAGTGCCGCTCCAATCCGCAGGTCAAAATCTTCGTCCAGATGGTTGTAGTTTGAAAACGGCGTCAGTTCGTTCTTTGTGAAGGACTCTACAACCGAATTCAGTCCGAAGCCTCCAAACTCAGCTTCCGCCCTGTCCATGAAGTTCAGAATTGCCTTCTGTCGTCTTATTCCGTAAACTTTGCTCAAGTATGCCTCGAACCCGGAACTCACCTGCTCGATGGATCTCAGCGTCCGCCGGCGCTCTGCTTCTACAAATCGCTTTTTCTTGTTCGGCGTGTTGTAATCCGGGATTTGTCTAATTACCATAGTCATTCTCCTCATCATTTTTCTGGTTCAATCACTTTTCCTGTGTGATAGGTGCTTCTCTAGACCAGGGAACGAATAGCACCTGTCTGTGCCAATGTCAAGGGCAGCTGACCATATATCCCTCCTGCCCCATGCATAAAAGGTCATCTTTCCTTGACACAGCCACATTCAGGAGCTGTGAAATAAACAGGGGGATAAGCCCCCCTCTGCCCATGAAAGGGCAAACGACTGGAGATCACACAACATTTGTGATTGTGGCATTTTTCTCCTCCTGAGAATGCTTTGTTTATGCCTTTAGGCTATACATCACTCAGAAGGAAGAATTAGTCAGTCGTAAATATTTAAGTATCCAAGGAAATTCCGGGGAATCGGAAGCACCGGCCGCTCCCCATCCAGTGATCTGGCAGACGCTGTCAAGGACCACAGGATGGGAGAAACGCAGGAATATCGCAGGAAAATGGCTGCACTGCCGAACCTGCTCACCTTCCGTGACACTTTTTGTACTTTCTGCCGCTTCCACACGGGCAGGGATCGTTCCGGCCAACCTTAACAACCTTTCTCTCCCCATATTTTCCAACTGTAACGAAGTTGTCAATGGAGCTGTAGTCCACTTTCGCACCCATCGCCCGAAGCTCCGGCTCAGCTTCTCTCAGCGTCCTTGCAGACAATGTGCTTGCGGGCATGATGATGGGCATCCCCTGATGTTTCGGCATCCTCTTCGACAGTTCCGCAGGCGGCCATCCCTTCCGGTCTCTCATGTTGATGTTGTTCAGAAAATCGTCCACCAGCGGCATCACGTCATTCAGGTCATCCAGTTCAGGCGCTTTTGATGCGATCTCCGGAGCCAGCTTCTCTGCTTCTTCAGGGGCAACCATCCCAGGATACATTCCTCTTAATACCGCACTGGTTTCTTCCATCATATCCAGCTTCCCCGCAGACACTTTCATCCACACTCCGGCCAAATAGGACGGATCTTCGCCGACACCCCTGACCTTCTCTTCCATCCTCTTCATGGCGGGGCTGCTGATGCAGCCCTTTTCCATCAGCTCTTCAATCTGCGGCGCTGTCGGAATCCAATAAGGCAGATTTCCGATTACAGCGTTTTCCTTCCTCAGATCCTGCAGTTCATCGGGATCAAAGTGCAGGGAGGCATACGGATTGCCGGCAGCATCCAGGTCTTTGAGCTGCTTCAGCAGCTTGCCACTGGTCACGATCTGCGGGGTGAAGTTTTCCCCGTCATAAAGCATCATGAGAGAGGAATCGTGGTATTCCATCACCTCTTCTTTTGTTATCTTCCCGCCCTTTGTTGCGTACATCTTCAGCAGTACGTCCATCGGGAATTCGCCGTAGAGGAATTCCCCCGCGGTCACACAAGTCCACAGCCATTTCAGATCAATCATTTCATATTCCTTTCAAGGAGACTGCCCTCTTATTCATCCTCCTCCCTGCAGCATGTTCTGCTGCAGATGCATGACTCTCCGATCCCCGACGGTACTGTATCTCTGCTCAGGAGGGAGATCCACCTACAGCAAATTGAAGTCCGTACTGTTATCCCTGTGCCATCCCAGGCTCTTTGCCCAGGCCTTCAGCTGTGCGGCAGTCATGTCGTTATCATTCCGCTCACCGCGCTGCAAGGTATTGATTGACCGGATGAATTCAGCCATTCCACTTGCGCCTCCGACATTATCAACCAGCATTTCACCATCCCTGGCAAGCAATACAGGCCGATAGGTCACTCTCGCTTTCACATTGCTCTTATCAAGCATGTCCTGCGTGATTTTTCCGCCTTCCACCAGATCCGAACAATTCCGGCTGCCTGTGATCCTGATCTGCCAGTTATCGCCAAAGTCGTATTGGTAGAACAGTTCATCCGTAAAAGGATATACATAAGGCTGACTCATCGGAGCGTCGGTACCGCTCTCCAGAATCTCATCAATTACCTCATCCAGTCCGTCATTCAGCATATCCTGATAAGTGCAGACATATTCCCCGCGCTGAAAGTCATCCGAACAATGCATGTTGCGTGCAGCCAAAACCTCTGCAACAGTCAACCGTTCCAGAATATCGAATGCGCCCCTGTCAAATATCCGGTTCAATACGGACATCGGAAGATCGCGGGCCTTCGTCACTTCCACTCTGAATTTGTGAACATATTCATCTGCTTCCGGCGGATCATTTTTTTTCCCGTCCCAGTCAAGTACAGGACTGCACCGCAAAGGCACAGCTTCCTTCTCTTTATTCCCATAATAACCATACTCCACATAGTATTCCTTTTCGATATCAAACCACTTCAGGCTCTCCCGGCTTTCAATCAGGCCTTCTTCGCGGCATTGTGAAACACAGGGACCTGTGTACTTTTTCCGCAGCCAGTTCTTGAAGCTTCCGCCTTCATAGTCATCCGCCCAGAATTCCGCGTTCTCATCCATGAACGGAGATCTGTAGATCACGCCAACCTGATGCATCCACTGCTCTGTCGATTCCGTCAGCTTCTCCACCCTCTCACGTGACAGATAAAACCGGTGAAGATGTGAATTCTGCCACCCAAAGGCACGCTGAATCACATAGTGAAGCGCATAAAGCGGCAAGTCCTCTGATATCAGCACATCGCGGCTTATGGTATTTCCCTCCATCTCTCCATACCTGTGCATGATCTCCTTCTCTTCATCGTCAAAGTCAGAGACCAGCTCCAGGTGCAGACGCATCATCTCACACGGTTCATACGGAAGCTCTTTTCCGTAGATCTCGATAAGATCCAGGATATTCCTGTCATTCATGGCTCCAGGGAACTCACCGAGCTCAAGCGTCTCCTCCTCTGTCAGTCTTCCCAGTTTTTTCAGTTTCATTCGCAATACTTCCCGCCTTTCTTCCCGATTCATACTCATCACTTCAATCCCGTTTGCTTCCAGTATAGCCCTGCTCTTTTCAAGGAATCCGGATTCTTCTGCCATTTTATGTGTAATGCGCTGCCTCCGTGAATCGGTCACTGTAAAGGACAGTTTTCTGTCCAGATCCTTTTTCCAATCGTCCGAAACGACATTATCCTTCCTTTCCTCACTCCTGTTCTGCTCTTGATTCTCAGCCTGATTCTGCACCTGTCTCTCCTTCTGCATCCGCTCGTAAGCACGGTACTCCCGCATGGCCCTGGCGTGATCCGTTGCACAATCGCTTCCATGGATCTCGTCTTCATAGGGGAGGTTGGAGGACACAGTTCCGGTGGACACACCAAGCTGTGCCGCAATCTCCTTCACGCTCATTCCCTTGCTTCTCATCTCCTGAGCTTTCTCGGAAACAGCTGTACTGTAAACGCCCATCGTGATCAGCATCTTCAGCACTTTACTTCTCGTAATATTGAAGTGCTCTGCTGTCTCATTTAATGACCGTGAGTCTTCCCGCTTCGGCTTGTACTTCGCATTCGGATCCACAGCTTTTCTGGTGGACTCAAAATAGTCGGCAACCTGCTTCATCAGCTCTTTATCCTGTTCCGATATCGGCATCTTGCACATTCCTCCTTCACTGCTCATGACATTCGTCAGGCCGCATTTCCTGACCTTTTCACGTTTCAGCAGTTTTCTGCATTATAAATCAGTTTGTCCCCGATATCAACAGAAAGCCGGAAATAATCACGTTTCAGCAGTTTTATATCCAGTTTTTTTCCGAGCCCTCCCTGTACGGGCAATAGCGCGAAGCGCTGCATAGACTGTTCACCTGGCTATCCTCTGTTTCACGCCGCCGGGAGCACTGTTCTGCAGCCGATCATACGGCGGGCACGCTGTTCCTGTCGCCATTCCTGTCAAACCAAACCAGTCCCTGGCCAGTCATCATTCGACTGATCATCAGTGAACGCATATGAACCCTCTATTGCTGAAAGCTGTTTCTGAATAAAGATATGAAATCACAGCGTCCCCCCTGGCGTCATCTCCATATAGTCAACTGTCCCGCTTCATGCGATAGTTTTTTTCCCTGCTTCAGATCCGGAAAATCATTGCGCTTCACATCATCGCCGCAGTGCCTTTGTGCATGGGCATTATGGTTCCCTGGACACAGATCCGGATCATGCGAAAATCACGGGAGCAACAATATTCACAGCACTGTCAGCCTGCACCTGCATTTCCGGTGATGGCGATACCCGGACTGAATCCAGTGGGATGCCGTTGGCATTCCGGATTAAGAATTCCGGGGATGATTCGAGGACTTTCGAACAAGAACCTGAGATATTGCGGATACGGGAACGGCTTTGAACGCTCCGGGAAGTTTTCGGACATGCTCCGGATATTTCCCGCTCTTTCCCCGGCTTCCGAATATAACTGTGTCAGGGAAAGATCCTCTTTTCGTCTGAAAATGGATACCTTAGGCAGGGATTGACCCTGAGAGAACCGGTTTGTTTTCCTGCCCGGGATGCACTGCTTCCGCAGGAAAAATGGCTGATCCGCTATCATATTTAGGATTTCTTTACTACTACTTACACTTGACTCGTTCTCAATGGGACGAATCAACTACAAAGGAAAGCGAATTACTGAGTTATTCATCTCAGCCATCGTCTGTAAGAGAGCAGTATACTGCGACAGGATATGGGATCCGTTGTACTCACCTCTTCCTGGGTGAAACGGATAACCTCCCCACTCATCATAATCGCCAGCGTGTCCTCCATGATGTGCGCCCTCACCCATGCTCCAATGCTTTCTGAAATCGTCATGGTCCCAACCCCCTGTTTGTTGTAGGTCAGGAAGTTCCCTCAGAAAAAACTACATGGGAAGTTAAGAGGATAATCTTTGTAAGAAATGGACGATGGTGGTGGAAATATGATCGTGTAGACTGATCTTCGCTCCGGAATGAAAACAGCCCCTCCGGGCCATATCCTTTGTATAGGGATATAGTTCGGAGAG
>CACXHF010000402.1 GCA_902767305.1 uncultured Eubacteriales bacterium | reverse complement strand
CGGATGGTTTTCAAACTGAGTCATTTTTAATTCACCTCGGTGACAGAGCGTTGATTGAAAATGGACTGGAGAGCAGGCTGCGCCGGATTGACTGTCCTTTGCCGGCGGTTCAAATCAGGGCAGCTGAAAAAACCGGAACAGGACATGTCAGGGACAGCAAAGCGGCCTTCTGAAGGTATTCCGGCAGACGGTGCGGATTCCTCTGCAGTCGGCAGGGACGAATCCGGCGTGAATCTTCTCTGCCGGTGCGGCAGCAGAAGAAGGGATAACCTGCCTGCTGCGGATCAACGGATCCGGAACGGAATTGATCGGAGAAGGATTTCCGCAGTCGTTTCGAGACGGCAGGCTGTTCGTTATCATTTTATCGAAGCAGGGAAATTTGTCAATCTGTTTTGAAGTGACCGGGATGAGCGACGGGAAAAGGATCTGTCAGAAAAATAAAGGAATTTCTGAAAAGGGATCGGAATTCCGGAAGACAGCGGAGATGCGGGAGCGGAATCGGAGAGACAGCCGGACCTGGAAAGTTTAGAAATAGTAATTTTTGAATTTTGCCGTTCGAAACAGACAATGCCGAAATAACGAAAAAGTATGGCAAAAAGTCGAACAAAAATAAAATTTTCATAAAAAACGGGGAAAAGTTGCACGGAGAGTATTGACAACTGAACTGGGGATATGATTTAATTCGTTTCGCGAAATTAAACAGAAAGTTTTGTATTTCAAAACCTTCTGACAGGCGCTGATTCGGAAAGGGAACAGATATGAGTGTGGAGATTGGGAAAAAGATCCGTGCGCTGCGACAGAAAAACAATCTGACCCAGAGTGAACTGGCCGGACGCTGTGAACTGTCGAAAGGGTTTATCTCTCTTGTAGAAAGTGATCTGACATCTCCGTCTCTTTCGACACTGGAGGATATACTGACAACCCTGGGCAGCTCTTTTCATGAGTTTTTCTCGGATGAGATCGAACTGCCGGTTTTCAGAAAAGAAGATGTCTTTGTCAAGGAAACGGATAATGGGGTAAAAATCGACTGGCTGATTCCCAATGCGCAGAAAAAACAGATGGAGCCGATCCTGATCACCCTTCAGTCCGGTGCGCAGAGTGAACCGGATCTTCCGCATGAGGGGGAGGAATTCGGTTATGTACTGGCAGGAGCGGTGGATCTGATTCTGGGTGAAAGCGTGTATCATGTACGGAAAGGCGACAGTTTTTCCTATAAGACGACGAAACAGCATTACCTGAGGAACAGCGGGAAAACGCAGGCAGTCGTATTATGGATCAGTACGCCGCCGAATTTTTAACGGAGACGGTCAGAAATGGCCGGCTGCAGTGGGCCGTCTGTCCGGTGCAGGAGCAAATGATAAAGTGCGAGGATCGTAAAGGAGACAGCTATGGAGAATAATACCATTCTTTCCATTCGGGATGTAAAGGTTGTTTTTGAGGACGGCTTTACTGCTTTGGGTGGTGTCAGCATCGATATTGGACAGAATGAGTTTGTCACGCTGCTTGGTCCGTCCGGCTGCGGAAAGACGACGCTGCTGCGCTGTATCGGTGGATTTGAAAAACCAACCAGCGGCGAAATTCTTTATAAGGGAGAAAACATCATTCCTCTTCCTCCTTATAAGCGGAATATTAATACGGTTTTTCAGAGGTATGCGCTTTTCCCGCACCTGAATGTGGCACAGAACGTCGCCTTTGGTCCGGATCTCAGACACGAGGACAAAAAGAAGACGGCAGTCCGTGTCGGCGAAATGCTGGAGCTGGTCGGTCTTGCCGGATTTGAAAAACGTCGTATTTCCAGTCTCTCCGGCGGACAGCAGCAGCGGGTAGCGATTGCACGGGCACTGATTAACTCACCGGATCTCCTGCTTCTGGATGAACCGCTGGGGGCGCTTGATCTGAAGCTGAGACGGGAAATGCAGCTGGAACTGAAACGGATTCAGAGAGAAAGCGGAATTACCTTTATCTTTGTAACGCATGATCAGGAAGAGGCACTGACAATGAGCGACCGCGTTGCTGTCATGCGTGCGGGTAAGATTCTGCAGCTCGGGACACCGGTGGATATTTACAATGAACCGGAATCGGCGTTTGTGGCGGATTTTATCGGAGACAGCAATATTCTTCCGGCGACGATGATCAGAGACAGGCTGGTGCATTTTCTGGGGGTTGATTTTCCCTGTGTGGACAGCGGTTTCGGAGAGAATGTACCGGTGGATATCGTGCTGCGGCCGGAGGATGTGAAGCTGCGGCCGGAGAACGATCCGCTGGAAAATGTTCCGTCCGGGGTTGTGGAGTCACTGCTGTTCAAGGGTGTTCATTATGAAATGAAAGTACGCTCCGGAACGGATCTCCTTCTCGTCCATTCCACGCATGCAAGGCAGGTTGGAACACGCGTGAAGCTGATGGTAGCACCGGAAGATATTCAGGTGATGCGGAAGAGTGATTTTTCCCCGGATGTCCGTGCCCGTAAAGGAGAGGAGGGCGCGAAGTGAAGCACAAAAGCCTTATGTCCCTGCCTTTTACCCTGTGGGCGATCATCTTCATTGTCCTTCCTCTCTGCCTGATTGTCTGGTACGGCGTGACAGGGTAGATTCCGGTAGAGTATACGCAGATTACCCTGGAGGATGGAACGGCTGCATACCAGCTGGAAGACGGGACGATTCAGACCCGGGAACCGTGGCAGAAAAAGGCAGTCATCTCATTTTCCAATTTCAAGAGAATGGTAGAGCCGACCTATCTCAAGCTTCTGATCCGTTCACTTCGGATTGCACTGGTGACCACACTGATCTGTCTGCTGCTTGGCTATCCGGTCGCACTGATTCTGACAGGAAAAGATTTTCGGCATCCGTCGCTCTGGATGATGCTGATTATTCTTCCCATGTGGATGAATTTTCTGCTGAGAACGTATTCCTGGATGTCGATCCTGGAAAACTCAGGTATCCTGAACAGCTGGATTACCGCTCTCCGGGAAGCCTTTCCGGCTTTTGACACCTTTCTGAATGACCGGGGTGTCGGGAAAAAGATCATCTTCCTGTATAATGAAAATGCAGTTATTCTCGGCATGGTGTATAACTATCTTTCCTTTATGATCATGCCGATCTATACGGTTATTGAGAAAATAGACCACAGTCTGCTTGAAGCGGCATCCGATCTTGGTGCGTCACCGGTCAAAAGCTTCCTTCGCGTCACACTGCCTTATTCTCTGCCGGGTGTTCTCGAAGGGGTGACCATGGTTTTCGTGCCGGCGGTGACGACGTTTGTTATCAGCCAGCTGATGGGCGGCGGAAAAGTTCCGCTGATTGGCGATATCATCCAGAACCAGTTCGGAAAGTCAAGCGACTGGCACTTTGGTGCCTCGCTCTCCCTGCTGGTCATGGTTGTGGTGCTGGCGTTTATGAGAGGACTGCAGCGGATCGATAAAGAAGAGAAAGTTCAGAAGGAGGTGCGCATCTTCTGATGAAAAAACTGAGGAAAGTATACATTGCCCTGATTATGGTATTCCTCTACGCGCCGATTCTCCTTCTGGTCCTGTATTCCTTCAATGACAGCAAGTCCCGGGCAAACTGGGGCGGTTTCACACTGAGGTGGTATCAGGAACTGTTCTCCGATGCACAGATTATTTCTGCGCTTTGGACGACCCTGTCGATCGGTTTTCTCTCTGCAGTGATTTCGACTGTGCTGGGAACATTCGGCGCAATTGCGCTGTATCAGATGAAGCGCAGATCCAGAAATGCGATGCTCAGTATCGTCAATCTTCCCATGCTCAACTCCGAAGTGGTAACGGGTGTCTCCCTGATGCTCCTGTTTGCCATTGCGCAGATTCAGATGGGATATATCACCCTTCTTCTGTCCCATATCTCATTCTGCGTCCCGTATGTGGTTCTCTCTGTGATGCCCAAACTGAGACAGCTGGAACCGAACCTGGCGGAGGCGGCGCAGGATCTTGGTGCGACGCCGTGGCAGGGTTTTTTCAGGGTGATTCTTCCGGATATCATGCCTGGTGTTCTCTCCGGTTTTCTGATGGCACTGACCATGTCCATTGATGATTTTGTCGTCAGTTTCTTTACGACAGGTTCCGGTGTCAGCAATCTGTCCATTACTATTTATACGATGGCCAAGCGCGGCATCTCGCCCAAGATCAATGCGCTGTCGACGCTGATCTTCGCAGGTGTTCTGATTCTTATGCTGCTTTTGAACCTGAGGGACATCAAAAAACCCGAGGGAACAAAGACAATAGAAGAAGTGAAGATTCCTTATTGAGGAGCGGAAAGGGGTTAAAACATGAAAAAGATTGCAGTTCTGGCGGTACTCCTGGCAATATGTCTTTTTTCCTGTGCGTCCGCAGAGAAGATCTCTGTATACAACTGGGGAGACTACATTGATCCGGAAACCATCAAGATGTTTGAAGAGGAGACCGGGATCTCCGTTGAATACATGGTTTTTGAGACCAATGAGGACATGTATGCGAAGATTGCCAATGGCAATTCCAGTTATGACGTCATTTTTCCCAGTGATTATATGGTAGAGCGGATGATTCATGAAAACCTGCTGCAGAAAATCAACTGGGACAATATTCCCAATGTCGTAAACATCGATCCAAGATTTATGAATCGGTCGTATGATCCGGAACAGCAGTATTCTGTTCCGTATACGTGGGGAACCATGGGGATTCTCTACAACAAGAATATGGTCGAGGAAATCCCGCACAGCTGGCAGACAATGCTCGATGAGCAGTATGCCATGAACATGCTGATGCTCAATTCCCCGAGGGACACCATTGGTATTGCACTGCTGATGTGCGGATACAACCTCAATTCAACGGATGACGAGGCACTGGAAGCGGCAAAGAAGATGCTCATTGAGCAGAAGCCGATGGTACTGGCCTATGTGGTGGATGAGGTCAAAGACAAGATGATCGCCGGCGAAGCTGCGGTTGCAATGGTCTGGAGCGGCGATGCAACGTACTGCATGGATGAAAGCGAAGACCTGAATTATGTGGTACCGGAGGAAGGGAGCAACATTTTCTTTGATACCATCTGCATTCCGGCAAATGCCAAGAATGTTTCCGGAGCGGAGAAGTTTATCAATTTCCTCTGCCGCGGGGATGTGGCTGCAAAGAACTATGAATACGTCGGATATGCCATTCCCAATACGGAGGCGATCAAGATTATCGGTGATGAGTACAATGAATCTCCGGTCAATAATCCTCCGCAGGAAGTTCTTGACAAATGTGCAGTATTTAACTATCTGGGAGAAGAGACGAAGAAGTACGATCAGGTCTGGACTGAAATCATCTCCGAATATTGATTCCTGCATCACGAGACGCCCTCAGGGCGTCTCTTTTTGATGCCGGAGAAAAAACAAAAACACCTCTCAGAGGACTGAGAGGTGCGGAAAAACGGGAATTACTGATTGATTTCGAGGATCTTATCGCGCAGTTCTTTTTCGAGGCGGCCGAGTTCGATGGAAGCCTCAGCACGCTTCTGAGCGCCTTCGCGCTGAATCTTCTGTACCTCGGTAAGTGTTTCGATGAGGCTTGTATTTGCAACGCGGATGGTTTCCATGTCGATAATTCCGCGCTCGGCTTCCCGTGCGGTCTCGATGGTGCCGGTCTTGAGCTTTTCTGCATTGCTGCGGAGCAGCTCGTTGGTCATGTCGGTGACGGCCTTCTGAGCATGGAGTGCATCCTCTGCATGCTTCATGCCAAGAGCAATGACCATCTGAGACTTCCAGAGAGGAATGGTATTTGAGATGGTCGACTGAATACGCTCAGCCAGAATGTTGTCGTTTGACTGCATAAGACGGATCTGCGGGCCCATCTGGACGGAAACCATACGGGTCAGTTTCAGATCGTGTACGCGCTTTTCAAAGCGGTCAATGAGCTGAGCAAAGTCGTTTGCAGCCTGGGCATCGCCCGGATCAGCGGTCTCCTGTGCTTTGGCAAGCAGCGGCGGCAGGTCTTCCTCACGCAGCTTCTTCAGTTTCAGTTCACCGGCGATGATATACAGCGTGAGCTCGTGATAGTACTGATCGTTTTCCGCATAGAGACCATCCAGCATCTGAGAATCAGAGATGAGCTGCTTCTGATGTGCCTGGAGTGTGTTGACGATCTCTGTGATATTGACTTCGATCTTGTCAAACTTTGCCTTCATCTGCGTCAGATCGGCTGTGGCTTTTTTAAAGAATCCGAACAGCCCGCCGCCCTTTTTCTCGTTGTCAGGATTAAATCCCTTCAGTTCGGCTACGAGGCGGGAGAGCATATCTGAGATCGCACCGGTATCCTTGGTTTTAACATCTTCAAGGATACGGTCTGAGAACTGCGAGATCTTATTCTGGGCAGCATTTCCGTATTTGAGGACGGTTTCACTGTCTGTGATGTCAATACGGTCAACAAACGCAAGTACGGCTGCCTGCTCCTCGGGAGTGAGATTGTTGAAGTTGAGCGAATCGTCTGCCTCAGAGACTGCTTCAACCTTGGGTTCAGCAGTCTCGGCTTTTGTATTCATTTCCTCTTCTACGGCCTGAACTGCTGCAGCGACGGCTTCTCCGCCGGCAGGAATGTCCTGGACGGCAGTTGTTTCGGCGACAGGCTCAGATTTTGTCTGTTTCTCTTCTTCGCCGGGGAGAACGAGGGTGGGAATCTTGTAATCCATGAAATATCACGCTCCTAAAGAATTAATATTTCCTCGAAATATCTGGTGAAATTGTACACCAAAGAAGGCGGAGTGTAAAGAGAATCACGGGAAAATCGATCGTTGCCTGATTCCGGAAGTGCAGGAAAACAGAGTACCTGCAAGCGGAGTCAGGAAACGAAAAAGCCAGGGATCGCCGGCAGGGGATCCCTGGATGTGGAGCAGTGGATTAGGAACCGAAAACACTCTGAAGATTGGTGATAAGCATCAGAAGGATTGAAGTCTGAATTTCCTCATTTTCCTGCAGATCTTTGAGGCTGATGGTTTCGTAGCCCGCAATGGAATCGTACGGTTCTGCACTTTCTGTGGTGCAGGTAAGGGAGGCAGCATCACCTTCAATACCGGCGACGGCAAGGGCAACTTTATAGGAATTATTGCCCGGGATGCCGGAAAGTGTGAACATGTCGACAAAAGAACCTTCACTTGCGGGGGAGACTGTCAGGGCAAAATCAGCATTGTTGCTGAAGTTGAAAGCAACCTTCATGGTGGAGTTGGTCAGTGTGCCGCTCTCATCATACTGGTTGAAGATAACCTCGGCATTCACATCAGACTGGGTGACTGCAACGTTGAAGCCGAATCCGTTGTATTCGGTATCTCCTTCAGGAATGTTGATAACGCCGCCGTTCCAGACCAGAGAATCAGTGGAATGTCTTGCGGCAAAGAAGTAGAGATCGCTGTTTTTATTCTGATTCATGAAATAGATGTCGCCGGAGAAATAAACAGGAGCGCCGGCTTCATCCAGTCCGATATAGAGCTCAAGGGCATTCTTGCCTTCCTG
Organism: uncultured Eubacteriales bacterium; assembly: GCA_902767305.1. Classification (GTDB taxonomy): domain Bacteria; phylum Bacillota; class Clostridia; order Christensenellales; family Aristaeellaceae; genus Ventricola. Next base: position 2,378 of record CACXHF010000402.1, on the reverse strand, counting down.
CAGAGCTGCGGCAATCTCTTTTTTGGCCTGTGCAATGAGCTGGTCTGCATCCATTCCGGAGTCTTTCATTCCGGGAGATGCAAGAATCTGATCCATAACGCCGTTGGCTTTGAAATCTTCAAAAACGGCATCCATTACTTTAAGGAAATTCTCGGAGGAAATAGAGATGGAAAGCGCAGAAACAGCCGGATCAGAATCTTTATCCCAGTTCTCAACGGCCTGCATATCGGCTGCGAGGGATTCCTGCACAACGGCAGCCGTATGATCAAAATTCATCTGAACAGAAGCAGATGCGGTGTTGTTGCCGGTATAGGCGGACATTGCGCTGAAGAGCTCTTCCAGCGAAATCTGAATGGCAGTGGTGCCCAGCAGGTTGCTGCCGATCAGAAGATCTTTCTCTGTCATCTCAAAGATGAGATTGGCAAGGGTGCTCTCAGAGGCGTTAAGCTCGGCACAGAACTGATTGGACTGGGAATGAAGTCCCAGGGAATAGGCGTTGAGCAGCGGTGCAAGGGCAGCGCCGTTCTCACCTGCAATCATAGAGAGAAAAGACTCATTGACATCGAGCTTGACAACAGTGCGCTGAGCAGCATTGCTTTCGGCAAAGCTGAGCACAGGTACAGCAAACAGCATTAAGGCAATAAACAGAGCGATCAGTTTTTTCATGTTTGTTTCCTTTCCTTTCAAATATTTTAAAGTTCAGTTGCTGCTGTTCTTCAGAAGTATTATACGAAAAAAAGAGAAAATGATCAAGGTAATTCTGAATTAAGGATGGAGAGAGCGTTCTGCGCCGGAACGGAGGAAGCGTGTCAGAACTTTCCTGGAAAGGCGGGTATAGAAAAGGAGAAGAAGGAAGGAAAGGCCCGATACGGCTGCTCCCAGATGGAAAAAGCGGTTGTGGAAAGTAAAGCGGATGATATGATCCCCTGCTTCAACGGGAACGGCCATAAAGCATATGTCACAGGGGATGATGGAAACCGCTTTTCCGTCAATCGTGGCGGAAAAACCCTTGTCAAAAGGAATGGTAAAGACCAGATAACCGGGTTTGTCGGAACGGATATGAGCGCTGAAACCGGAGCGGTCAGCCTCAAAACGATCGCAGGCCTGCCGGCGGAGACGGTCTGCACTGTCCGTCCAGTCGGGAATGTGATGAACGTCGAGCGTGTCAAGCCGTTCTTTTGCCTGGCTGAGCCAGGGCTCATCCAGAGTTACAGCGGCGAGGAGTGTGGGGCCGATGGTGTCCGGTGACATGGGCTGGTCATGCGTTCCGGTACAGACGGTCTGCAGGAATCCCATAGGAACATAATGGACGTTGGTATAGACCGGGAATCCGTTTTCCTCGCGGCTGTAAACGAATCCGTCCGGAACAGCATCATCTGAACAGGTCAGATGATATTCGCTGACGCTGAGAAAAGTACGCAGAGCCCCGTCCGTATCGGAAGTATGAATGGTGGTCGACTCATTATAGCCGAGGCCTGCCATGGAGAGAAAACGGCCGGTCAGAGACTGCCTGAGGGAATGGAAGACGGTTAAGGAGGAGGTGCCGCGCAGCAAACCGTAGTTCCGGATCCGAGTACCGTAGTCGATGCGCTTATAAGCAGAGGGTTCGGGAAGGCGAAGAGCGGAAAGTGTGGGGCCGGCAATCTCGTCAAGCCGGTAAATTCCGTTTCCGGGCTGATCGCCTCCGGAAAGAAGGAACAGATCCCCTGTCCGAATGTAGCCGGAATAAGCCAGTACGGAGGTCAGTGCAGTCAGGACGGTCAGCCTGCGGAAGGAAATGCGGGGATATCTGAACAGGCAGAGAGAAAGGCAGATGAAACTGAACAGGGTCATGAGAAGAGAAAAACAGATAAACGGGAATGAGGCATGTGCCCCGTTTTTCTGTGTCAGAAGCATCCGGACCGCACGCCATGGATACAGATCAAAAAGGGAATGAAGGACAGATTCAGGAATGAGGAAAGGAATGGTCAGAATCAGAACGGCGAAGGCACAGAAAATGAATCCGTACCTCCATGCCCTTAGATTGCGTTCTGAGTACGGCTGCACAGTATCAAGAGACCGGAGGGTGGCGAGGGTCATCATCAGAACAAGACCATACCACCAACGGGTATACATCTGGTTGCTTTCAAGGACGAAAAGCCCGCAGAGGATCGGGATAAAGGAAATGACAGCCAGAACAGCGATCAGGCGGCGCAGCCATTGGTGTTCTGCTGACCGGCCGGTGAGAAAGAATGCACAGGTTCCTGCAGCACCGAAAAGAGGCAGCCATGCGGCAGTAGAGGTCCAGGAGGAGGCCTGTCCGAAAAAGGCATGGACGACGTTGCTCTCGATGGGCATGAGGAAAACACGAATCCGTTCCAGTATATCGGGCAGGGCAT
>CACXHF010000401.1 GCA_902767305.1 uncultured Eubacteriales bacterium | reverse complement strand
CGGAAATCTGAAAGTCAGCGAGGTATCCTCAACCGGCAGATTATTCATTCTCTTCTGAAAAACGCACAAGTCCGGCATACGGTATCTTCCAGCAGATTTCCCGGGGCTGCGGGATATTGCACGATGAATCATCCTCTTATCCTCTGCCGATGCGTGTGCGAACTGAACCCACGGATAATTCCATCAGAGCTGTTTCGCTCCTCAGGGCCTCCCGCTTCCGAAACCGGTTATTATGCCGCAGTTTTCTCCTTTTTGCGAAAATCCCCGTCATTGTCACGCAAGACTTTGTCGCAATTGGCTGGCCAGCCTGAAACCGATACGTATCCGTGCAATCCTGTCTGCGAACAGAAATCTCTGTATGGAGGGCAAAAATCATAAATCGTTCATTTCATAGTCACAGTTCTGCCACAATCAGACGATATAATTTGCCCATTCCAACGGACCAACGGTCAGAAAGGAGCTCGAAATGGCCGGCTCAAATTCAGATTTCCATTTTACCGCCTGCTTTGAGCGATTTGAAAAAAAGTATATTCTGAATGCCGAACAGGCACAGAGTCTGCTTTCCTATCTTGATACACAGATGAAACCGGACAGATATCCAACTGGAACAAACTGCAGCATCTATCTGGATACCGATGATCATCTTCTGATGCGTCGTTCTCTGCAGAAACCCAGCTACAAGGAAAAACTTCGTCTCAGGAGTTACGGTACACCTGCAGATCAGGATCCGGTGTTCCTTGAGATCAAGAAAAAAACCGGAGGAATCGTCTATAAGCGCAGGATTTCCATGACCGCAGAAACAGCAATGAACTACCTTATCGGTCATGAGCCGCCTTCTGAAAAAGGTCAGATTTTTAACGAAATCGACTATATGATAAACCATTACGGACTGAATCTTTCGCTCATGGTCAATTATGAACGAAAATCCTATGCAGAACTCTGTCCAAGTCCGGACAGTCTGCGCATTACTGTTGACCGGAACATCCGTTATCGCAGCAACGATCTGGACCTGAGACACGGAGACAGCGGTGAAATGCTCCTGCCTCCCGGAACACATCTGATGGAAATCAAGACCGCACGTGCCATTCCCATCTGGCTGATCCGTGCACTTGAGGAAAATCATATCCGCCCTGTCAGTTTTTCCAAGGCAGGTACCGCCTATCTTCAGACCCTCCACGCTGCATCACCGCTTTATCTTGCGGTCTGATTTCTGTACATCACGAAAGGAGCCTTCTATGTTTACTGCATTAATCAATCTGACCGAAGGACTCACCCCTGCATCTGCCATCTTTCTGATGCTTTCCGCGGCATTCTGCGGTCTCATAATCGCCTTTTCAGCCATTCTGACCGGTTCCAGTTCCAGAAACTTTGCTGTTTCACTGGTTGTCCTCCCCATGATCATCCAGGTTGTCATTCTGAGGGTCAATGGCGATGTTGGGACCGGTGTTGCAGTTCTTGGTGCCTTTTCCCTGATTCGCTTCCGTTCTGCACAGGGAAATGCCCGGGATATTACCCTCATTTTCCTCGCCATGGCAGCTGGTCTTGCTACCGGCATGGGTTATTTTCTTTATGCACTCGTGATTACCCTGATCGCCTGCCTTATTCTTGTCCTCTGTTCACGAATTCCCATGCCGGATCGTTTCCGTCCGCTTCACCTTCGCATTACCATTCCGGAAGATCTGGAGTATGCAGGCATCTTTGACGATCTGTTCAGAAAATATACCGTTTCACATCGTTATGAAGGCGTAAAAAGCACGAACATGGGGAGCATGTTTGAACTGTCTTATGAAGTTCAGCTGGCAGATAACAGAAAGGAAAAAGCATTTCTCGATGATATCCGCTGCCGTAACGGCAACCTGACTGTTTCCCTGAACCACTATCCACAATCCCATGAATCCCTGTAAACGATTCCATCAAGGAATACCAGTCTCTGAATTCACTAACCCCAAGGAGGTAGTCCCATGAATATTCGAAAAAAGTGTTCACTCCTTCTCGCACTGTTCACATTTTTCGTTTTTCCCTTTCCATCCGTTGCTGAATCCGCCTCATCCATGTTCACTCTGGATGATTTCAGCATTCCGACATCTGCTGATGCGGTTCCCATCACCCTCAACAATGAGGATCTTCTCATCCGTGAAAGCGGCATTTATTCCCTGTCCGGATCAATTGAGGATGGATGCATTACCGTGGATGCCGATGAAGACAGTATCATCTATCTGCTTCTGAACGGCGTCAGTGTTACAAACAGTTCCGGTTCCGCACTGCATATTGACAACGCGCAGAAAGTCATTCTCACCCTTGAAGATGGAACAGTCAACACCTTTACTCAGGAAGACAATCAACCGGATGCCAAGAAAAACAATGCCGTCATCTATTCCGCCTGCGATCTCACCATCAATGGCACCGGACTGCTTGCTGCCGTGGGAAACTATCGGGACGGCATTAACTGTAAAGGAAAACTTCGCATTGTTTCCGGCGAGCTGTCCGTTTCTGCACAGGAGGATGCCGTTACCGGGAAGGATGCGGTATGTATCGGCGGAGGCAACCTGACTGTCATCTCCGAAAACGGAGATGCAATCAGTTCAAATAATACAGAGGATTCCAGCCTTGGCTACATCGCCGTCTCTGGCGGAATTCTTTCACTTAAAACCGGCGGCGGGTCCATGAGTGTCGAGTTTCAGGAAGAAAACCTCACAGATTTTGCCACGGAAAGTACATCATCAGAGGCTGATGAAACTCCATCCCGGAAAGGTCTGAAGGCAGAGAGCATGATTCTCTTTACTGCAGGAAGCCTCACTGCAGATACCGTCGATGATGCTGTTCACTCAAATGGAAGCATCCTGATTCAGGGCGGCGTCATGGAGCTCTCCTCCGGAGAAGACGGCATTCAAGCAGACAATGAACTGACAGTCTCGGATGGAATCATTCATGTAAATCGTTCTTACGAAGGCCTGGAAGCTCCATCCATCCACCTTGACGGCGGGGAAATCCGCGTCACCTCCTGGGATGACGGCATTAATGCCGCAGGCGGTGCACTGTCTGAAACAGCAGAAACACCCCAGATGGAGGGAATGCCTCCTGCCGGTCCGATAAATTTCGATTCTGCCGATGCTCCGCTGCCGCCCGAATGGACAGATGGTTCTGTTCCTGCAGATGCCTCTGCCGGTTTCCCGATGCCCCCTGAGAGTACTTCAGGTTCACCTGCCGGTTCCGCAGAGACAGCTTTTCCCCGCCGGATGAATTCCGGAGAATTCCATCAGGGAAGAATGGGCGGGTTCGGAATGTTCAGCAAATCAACCGGAACGATGTCCATCTCCGGTGGAACCATAACCGTTATTTCAGAAGGCGACGGAATCGATGTCAATGGCGATTTTTTGATGAGCGGCGGAACAGTCTACGTACGCGGTTCACAGAACGCCCAAAATGCTGCTATCGATTTTGACGGAACCTTTACCCTCTCCGGGGGCACACTCATTGCTCTTGGTTTCTCCGGAATGGCCATGAGTCCCACCAGTACAAGCGTTCCAGGATGTATGCTCTCCGTATCGGACGGAGGGATTACAATCTCCGGATCTGATGGTACCTCCCTGTTTTCTTTTGCACCGGAAGGCGTCTATGAAAATGCTGTCATCTACAGTGATCTCTTTACTGAAGGAGAGACCTGCCAGATAACCTCCGGTGATTCCTCTCAGGAAGTCATCATGTCGCTTGAGATCGACAGCAACATGTTCGGGCGAAGACACTCCGGCAGAATGCCTTTCGATTCTTCCGTCATGAACAATCCTGGTATTTCCTCATCTGAAGCAGACACTCTGACTCTGCCGGAGAGTATTACCCCCTCAGAGGAGAAAGCCCTGGAAGAGACAGAACGTTAACCCCCTTCTGAAACGTGCGGATAAAGAAAGTCTCCGATGTCCGAACTGAAAAAGCGCAGCCAGCGGCTGCGCTCATTTATATCATCTCAAACCATCATCCGGCCGAAACGGGAAGCGGAATTTCCAGTTCCTCTGCAATTGTACACATTTCCTCAAAGGTGGCATCATCGATCGGAATTCCGTTTGCCTCACGTTCTTTCATGTTTGACCATGCTTTCTCTCCCGGTGTGTAAATCCTGCCGTTTTCCGCAATTGTTTCACTTTCACGCAGCTGCCGGAGATAATCAGAAAGACGTTCCCGAATCTCCATCGGATTTCCAAAGAGATCCGGTCGGAATGCCAGAAAAAAGTGACAGGTATGATTTCCATGCGGTCCGCTCATCTCCGGAGCGATAAAGCCCCCGGACAGAACCCCGGTCAAAGCCTCCACCATCAGTGCAAGACCATATCCTTTATGACCGCCCGTCTCCTCCCCTGCACCGCCAAGCGGAAGCAGCCCGCCGCCATTTCCCGCAAGAACTGCCTGATTTGCCGCAAGCGCATTTCTTTCCATCCGACCGTCACTCCGGATAAACCATCCCTCCGGCATCGGCTTCTCAAGCTTTTTGCAGACTTCTACTTTTCCCAGAGAGACCACAGTTGTCGAAGCGTCAAACCAGAATGGGTACGGATCCGCCGGCATGGCAAATGCAATTGGATTCGTTCCCAGCAGCGTCTCCCGTCCAAATGTCGGCACCATAATCCGACCTGTATTGGTCATGGCAAATGCAGCCATTCCCTTTTCGACGGCCATTCGTGTATAGTAACCGGCAATGCCAAAGTGCGACGATTCCCGCACAGAAACCATTCCTATACCATGTTTCTCTGCCTTACAGATTGCCAGGTTCATAGCAGCGACCGAAACACACTGTCCCATCGCAGAATGACCGTCAATCAGGGCGGAAACCGGCGTTTCACGAAGGATTTCCGGCTCAGCATTCACCAGGACATTGCCCCTGGCAATGTTCCGATGATAATACATCAGCCGCTGAGCCCCGTGACTGGCAATCCCAAACAGATCTGCCGTCAGAAGCACGTCTGCAATTTCCCTGCTTTGCTCTCTCCGAAAGCCCTCCGCTTCAAAAGTCG
>CACXHF010000400.1 GCA_902767305.1 uncultured Eubacteriales bacterium | reverse complement strand
GATGAGTGCCGCAAGCTTGGGGCTGAGGTGGCTGTTCATGCGGTCAATCAGGGAAAGGGACGGGCACTTAAAACCGGCATCAATCAGGCACTGCTTCTCTGGAAAGATCTGAACTGCATTATTACGGCCGATTCGGACGGACAGCATACTGTTGAGGACATTATCCGCGTGGGAGAGGCTGCTCTGCAGCACCCGGACACGCTGATTCTCGGGTCCCGGGAGTTTACAGGGGAGGTCCCCTTTAAGAGCCGCTGGGGGAACCGCATTACCAGATGGGTGTATCGACTGGCAAGCGGAACATCTGTCCGGGATACGCAGACCGGGCTTCGGGCTCTTCCGCCAAGTTCGCTTGAGCATATGATTGAAATTGAAGGGGAACGGTATGAATATGAAATGAACGTTCTCCTCCGGCTTCGTGATATGAATCTGAGCGTTTATGAGGTAACCATAGAGACGATTTATATCAATGATAATGCCGGAAGCCATTTTAATCCGGTGCGGGATGCATTCCGGATATATATGGTCATTTTCCGTTACCTCTTTTCATCCATTGCCTCTTTCGTCGTTGATTACGTACTCTACTGGCTGCTCCTGGGCTTCTCGTTCATTCCTGTGCTGGCCTATGCACTGGCACGGCTGGTTTCCTCACAGGTGAATTACAGGCTGAACCGATATACCGTTTTCGGGGGCAGAGGCGGGAAATATGCCATGCTGAAGTATTATGTCCTGGCAGTGATTCAGGGAGCGGTCGGCGCGGCACTGGTTCAGTTTCTGCCGGAAATTCTCCCGCTTTCAGCGGCAGTGATTAAGATTCCCGTGGATATCATTCTGTTTATGATCAGTTTTGTGATCCAGAGAGATTTTGTATTTAATAAATCATGAAAAGAAATCGGAATCAGGCACCGCGGATGACGCCAGTACGCGGGGCCTTTTTGCTCATCGGACTGTCCGTACTGGTCAGCACCTCCTGTTTTCTGCTGCGGCAGAGCCTTGTTCTGACAAAAGCAGAACTGGTGCTGCTGGCAATTCTTGAGACGATTGCAGCACAGCTTTTGCCGGCTTCTATCGGGCTGTTCCGGCTGATGCAGCTTCGTCCGGAGCAGATCCGGACAAACAGGCTGGAATCCGGGAAAATGGTTTATCTGTTTCTGGTCGGAGCATTTCTGCTGTTTCCTGAAACGCTGGTGAACAATATCGTGCGTGTACTGCTTGACCGGATCGGAGCAGGAACGACGGGAACTGCCGGATGGGAATCCGGGACGTTTTTCCCGGCACTTCTCCTGGCCGCAGCGCTGAAACCTGTCACGGCTGCATTGTTTTATGATGAGTATCTGGTGACGGCTTTTCGCGGAAAAAGACGGCTTTTGCAATATGGAATCCCGGTTGCCGTGGCTGCGGTGCACGGCGTGATGAACCACGGACCCGGGGCAATCCTTGCCGGAATACTGACAGTGGCATGTTATCAGCAGTCATCCAGCCTACTCGCACCGGTTCTGCTTCTTTCCGGATACGGTTTCGGACAGGTGCTGATCAGCCGCATGACGGAAATCGGCCTGTTTGCGCCCCGATCTCTTCTGGGGAATGTGGTTTTGCTTGTGTGCACTTATGCGGACGTCGTCTGGCTTGGAAAGGTATACAGAATACCGCGTGAATCCGGACAGATTCAGCTGCCCAGGAACGTCCGCCTTTCCGGGAAGGAAAAGCGTCTGTGCATCATTGCGGCCTGTGCCGTGATTCTTGCCATCGTGGTGTCGGAGGTGCTGCAATGAATGCGATGATCATCTGCGTGGGAAAACTGAAGGAACGATACTGGCGGGAAGCTGCGGCAGAGTACGGGAAACGCCTTTCCAGATATGGAAAACTGGAAACGGTGGAACTGCCGGATCTGCCTGAACCGTTAAAGCCATCGCCTGCGGAGGAACAGAAGATCCGTGCGGCTGAGGGAGCGGCCATACTGAAGAAAATACGACCGGATGATTATGTTATCGCACTGATGATTGAGGGAAAAGCGATGGATTCAGTCGAACTGTCCCGTTTTCTTCAGTCCTGTTATGATAAGGGAAAGCATGTTGTGTTTGTGATTGGAGGATCACTGGGACTGGATCCGGAGGTTGTTAAGCGGGCAGACGCGCAGCTGTCGTTTTCGCCGTTGACTTTTCCTCATCAGATGGCTAGAATCATGCTGCTTGAACAGATTTACCGGGGATGTAAGATTGCAGCAGGCGAACGGTATCACAAATAGCTGACCGACGGATATTTCGGATGAAAGGGATAATATGCAGTACGATTTTGAACTGGTTGGGAAAATCGGATCCATGGCACTGATCCGCCGTGAGGATGCGGATATTGATTACAATATTTTTTCCCGGCTCGGCAGAGAACTGAGACCGGGGATGATCTGGGTGACCAGCGGTGCCGCGGAAATCGGCCGCCTTGACTATATCCGGCGGACAGGACATGAGCTCGTCGGGGACAGCGTGGATAACAAGACGGATTATTCTGCGCAGGGACAGTCGATTCTGATGGAACAGTACCGTCATTTCATTCCGCAGGAATACTCTGTGCGTCAGGTGCTCGTTGAGCATCAGCATTTTAATGATGCGGAGAAGAGGGAGCACATCCGCCGTTTTTTTCTGAGAGCAAGGGATCAGGGGGCAATCCCCATTGTGAACTATAACGACCCGGTTTCAGATGAAGAAAACCGGAAATGGGAGCTTTCCGAATTGCGCAGAGAAGGACGCAATGTCCATGAATGCGTGGATAACGATGAAACGGCAGCGGTTATTGCAGGACTGATCCGCGCCCGGATACTGCTGATTCTCACATCAACCGAGGGTATTTACAGAGATCCGGGACATCCGGAAACGCTGGTACGGGATGTTCTGGCGGGAAATCCGGAGGATCTGCGGAAAAAAGTGATGGAACTTCAGTCGCACTGTGTCGGAGCGTCCAGGGCAGGGGCGAACGGCGCATTTGCGAAACTTGAATTTGCTCTTGGACCGGCACTGAACGGAACGACGGTGATTATCGGGCATGGACGGCACCGGATTACGGACCTGATCTATGGCAGGGTGCCCTGTACGCGCATCGGTCTGGAGTAATGGAAACGAAGTGCAGTCTCCGGTGCAGAAACAGGAGATCATTCCGGCACAGACACAGAAGCTTATGGAAAGGATGCGGAGATCTGCAGGGCGTTTCTGCCTGAGAAAGGACTTTCCGCCGGATGGGAATGAAAAGCAATTATCATACACACACTGCCCGCTGCGGTCATGCGGTGGGAGAGGATGAGGCATATGTTGCCGCAGCAGTACGGCAGGGATTTGATATTCTCGGATTTTCGGATCACATGCCATGGCCGTATAAAGGCGGATATCGTCATCCCAGCGTGCGGATGGACGTGAACAGAATGGATGAGTATCTTTCATCCGTCCGTGCACTTCGTGAAAAGTATGCCGGGAAGATTGAGATTCTGACCGGATTTGAGTGTGAATACTTTCCGGAGTATATGGGCTGGCTGGGAGAGATAAAGGAAGCAAAAAAGCTTGATTATCTTATTCTAGGAAATCATTATGATACCTCAGATGAGTCCGGCATGTATTTCGGCGCCGTTTCAACACCGCAGGAGCTGCGCCGCTATGTCGACATGACCATTGCAGGACTGAGAACAGGACTGTTTGTCTATCTGGCACATCCGGATCTTTTTATGCGGAGATGGCCCCGGTTTGATGAAAATGTCCGGGCAGCAGCGCTGGACCTCTGTGCCTGCTGTCTTGAACTTGGAATTCCCATGGAATACAATGTGCATGACCGCTATCTGTATCCGCGGACACATCATCTCGACTATCCGGATGCATCCTTTTTTGAAATCGTCCGGGAAGCGGGGGTGCCGGTGCTGATCGGGATCGATGCACATGATCCGGATGAAATTGAGAATCCGGCCCAGTGGGACCGTGCAGACGGGGAACTCCAGGTGTTCGGAGAACGGTATCTGCGCGTTCTGCCGCGACTGACCGCAGTCAATTAAGGGTTGACAGGACAGTCCGGGTGATTTATGCTCTGCAGGTAAGGAAGATTTTCTGACTGCGAACAGGTTGAGGAGGACTTCAAAATGAAGTTTTTGGATAAACTGCGGGCAAACATTGCCCATTTCATGTCCGGCAGGTACGGGACAGACCAGCTGGGATTTACCATGGTGATTACAGCACTGGCAGTGACGTTTATCGGGGCAGTCACCGGTGCAAGAACGTTCTGTACAATTCTGGCGGATGTACTGCTGATTCTGTGCTTTATCAGAATGCTGAGCAAGGACAGGCTGAAACGGGCCAGTGAGAATCAGCTCTTTCTGGAGAAAACAGCAGGCATACGCAGGGGTATTTCAGAATGGTGGAACCGGATGAAAAACATGCGGAAATATCACTATTATACCTGTCCAAAGTGCAAAAAGAGACTGAGAGTTCCGCGGGGGGTCGGACATATCACCATCACCTGCGCAGGATGCGGAGAAAAATTTGACAGGAAAGCATAAGCGGATGGCGCAGGCCTCCGCTTTTTTCAATCATGCCGGAGATACAGCGGGCATGCGGCGTCTCCTGACAAATTTTCCCGATTCTCTTTAATTTTGACCTGTTTAGCGATATAATACAGTTGGAAATTTTTAAGGTAAAAGAGGGTTACGGCGTGTATCGGACGAATTACTGTGAGATTGATCTGGAAGCCATACGGAATAATGTCCGGATTATGAAGCAATATGCCGGAAGTCCGCATTTTCTGGCGGTTGTCAAGGCGAACGCCTACGGCCACGGAGCAGTACCTGTGGCAAAGGCGGCACTTGAAGCAGGAGCGGACTGGCTGGCGGTTGCCATTCCGGAGGAGGGAATAGAACTGCGCAGTGCGGGCATTAAGGCCCCTGTTCTTGTTCTTGGCGGGGCAGAGCCGCAGGCAGCGGATGCCATTGCTGAGGCAGAACTGACGCAGGTTGTCTTTGAGGAAAACATGATACGTGCACTGGCAGATGCGGGTGTACGGAAGGGCAGAGAGGTGCAGGTCCATCTTGGAATCGATACGGGGATGTGCCGTATCGGCGTGCGTTCTCCTGAGGAGGCAGCACGGCTGACTGAACAGATTGATCAGATGCCCGGCATCCGGCTTACCGGATGCTTTACGCATATGGCAACGGCGGATGAGCCGGATTCTGAAGGGACAAAGGCACAGATCGCCAGGTTTGAAACAATGTGTGAGGCCATTGACCAGGTGCATCAGGCGCCGATTATTCATCACGGGGCGAATACAGCTTCCATTTTCAGGTATCCGGAAGTGCACATGGATATGGTCCGCGG
>CACXHF010000399.1 GCA_902767305.1 uncultured Eubacteriales bacterium | reverse complement strand
CTCACGTGCCACATAGTTGGGCAGACGGGTCATGGCCTGGGAAATGGAGAACACGTCGGGCACGTCGCCGCCGGCCATCATGGTTTCAAGCTTGTCATTGAAACTGCCGATGGGCGGGATAACAGCCTCGAGCTTCACATTGCACTTTTCCTCCAGCAGCCGGATCACAGCCTGCTGCAGGTCGGGATCTGTGCTCAGACCGAATGTGTTGTCCGGGGAGCAGATGGTCAGGGTCACCGGTTCCTCCGCCAGTGCGGTCATGCCCGCAGCGGTCAGGAACATCATGACAGCCAGCAGCAGAAAAGCGAGTTTCGTGAGTTTCATACGGTTACCTCCTTTTATTTTGCATTAAGGCGAAAAGCGTTTTCGCCATAAGCTCGATCCATTATTCTTTGACGCCGCCCAGCATCAGGCCGGACACGAAGTACCGCTGCACAAAGGGATACACGGCCAGCACCGGCAGCATGCCCAGCACCATGACGGCCATTTTGGTATTGTCATACACGATGTTTCCCTCACCCAGGGAACCGTCGCTCTGATACACCAGTGCCCGGAGCATCACCTGCAGCGTATATTTGGAACTGTTGTTGATGAACATGACCGCCTCGGTATAGCGGTTCCAGAAGGAGACGAAATAAAACAGCGTCACGGCCGCCAGAATGGGCACTGACAGCGGCAGAACGATGCGGATCAGCGCCATCAGATCGTTGCAGCCGTCCAGCCAGGCAGATTCCACCAGACTTTCCGGAATGGAAATCATGAAGTTCTTCACAATGATCAGGTTAAAGGTGGAAATGGCAAAGGGCAGGATCAGCGCCCAGTGGGAATCGATCAGGCCCAGATTGCGGATCAGCACATAGAACGGCATGATTCCCGCATCAAACACCAGCGTCAGGCTGATGATTTTCATAAAGCCGTCACGGCCGATCAGTTTCTTCTGCGCCAGTGCATACCCCATGGGGACGGTCAGCGTCATGGCCGCCAGCGTGCCCACGCACGCCACAAAAACGGAGTTCCAGAACCCCCGCATATAGCCGCTGTTGAGCACCCGGATATAGTTGATCAGGGTAAAGGAACGGGGAACGAGCAGATATGCTCCGCCCATTACATCCCGGTCCTCGGAGAAAGAGGTAATCAGCACGTTCCATATCGGAATAATCACGATCACGCAGATCAGGGTCAGCTGAAGCGCATTGTATGCGCGGAACACTTTCCTTGCTCTGGATTCCCGGATCGCGCCGGTCCGCCTTGCAGTCATCAGTCAGTTCCTCCTTTCCTCACTCACGCCGGTTACAGAATGGAGTCTTCCAGGAAATGCTTGCTGATCCAGTTCGTGCCCAGCACCAGACACAGACTGACGACTCCGACAAACAGGCTCACCGCTGTCCCATAGCCAAGATTCCCGGACAGAATTCCTTCCCTGTATGCATAGGTCTGCAGGACATCGCTGACGGAATACACGGCGGAGTTGTACATGACCATCACCTGTTCAAAAATCATCAGCACATGGGACAGATTGAGCAGCAGCATGGTGATAATCGTGGGCTTGATGGTCGGCAGTGTGATATAGAACACCTGCCGGAACTTTCCGCATCCGTCAATATCCGCCGCTTCATACATCTGCGGATCCACGGTGGACAGCGTGGCCACATAGATGACGGTTCCATAACCCATCTGTTTCCAGATATAGGAGACCACCAGCACCGGCCGGAACCAGTTGACATCCGCCATAAAGTAGATGGGATCATATCCCAGGGATCTGACGATCTGATTCACAATGCCGCTGGAGGGCGAAAGCAGATTCACGAAAATACTGCCTACCACCACCCAGGAGAAGAAATACGGAATATAAATCAGGAACTGCACAAAGCGTTTGGTACGGCTGCTCCTCAGCTCATTGATGAGCAGAGCAATGATAATGGGGAACGGGAAATAGAAAAGAATGTTGTATGCACTGATAATCAGCGTGTTGCGGAACGCCTTCCAGAACAGTGCCGATTTGAACAGCCGCTGGAAATTCCGCAGACCGATAAAGGAAACGGTTTTCTTGAACCCGTAATTGGTAAAGGAAAGCGTCAGCCCGGCATAGGTGACGTATTTGAAAACAAAAAACCAGAGCAGGCCGGGAATCAGCATCATAAACAGCCAGCGCTGCTTCCATAGGCGCACCCGCAGATCCTGCCTGTGTACAGGCCTTACTGCAGCTGCCGCATTTTCTGCTTTTTTCACGAACCTCTCCTCACTTTCATTCGCTTGTTTCTGGTTAAAATTATATGAATTCTCCCCAAAAACACAATCCAGATCTCTTGACATTTTGTTCGTTTTTTTTACTTTTCCCCGGGATTATCCGCTGAAATCCACAAAGCGGGAAACCGGAGGCTCACGCCGTCCGGCTCTTCTTTCCTGCGAAGGACATGAAATGCCGCAGAAAAAGTCCGCAGACCACCCGGAAAGCCTCTGCAGGCCTGTTGTCCTCCTGCGGCATTCTCTGCATTCCGACAGCGGCCCCGTCTTCGGCGCTTCTCAAGCCTCTCCCGATTCTGTTCATGCAGTGACCGCGGCTTCCGTCATTTTCCCCGGAACTATTCCTGCTATTGACAGACAGCAAAGAAATGCTTATAACAGGACCAGATTATATTCTGAGGAAGAGGTGTCAAAATGATCAGCG
>CACXHF010000398.1 GCA_902767305.1 uncultured Eubacteriales bacterium | reverse complement strand
TTTCCCGCGAACGGCAAAAAAGCAGCGTGTGCTTGAGAGAAAAGCACACGCTGCCCGGGAATATTTCGGATTCTCCGGCCGGGAACCTCATGGATTCACCGAATGACGCCCGTACATTTCCTACTCTCCGGACTCCACTCTGTTGCCGTCCAGATCATACCGGACCACGTCTTTCACCTGTCCGTTTTCCCAGCTGGTCAGGATTCTGGCATATCCTTTCTTGCAGCAGACCGGTTCCCCATCGGTTCCATAATACGACTCTTCGCACACATTTCCGGAAGCATCGTAGTCTTTTTCGACGACAGCATATCCTTCCTTCTGAATAACCGGTTCTCCGCTGAGGCCAAAGTACGCTTCACGAATCACTTTTTTCCGTTCATTATACGTTTTCCGGACCGACGCGTATCCCTGTTTGCGCACCACCGGCTGTCCCTGACCGTCAAAGTACCGTTCCTCTGTCACATTTCCGGACGCATCGTAATCCTTCTCAATGGCTGCATATCCATCCCACAGCATGATGGGATCCCCGGTTGTGTCAAAGTACGCTTCACGCACGACTTTTTTCTGGTCATTATAGGCTTTCTGAACGGACGCGTATCCCTGTTTGCGCAGGACCGGCAGTCCCTGGGCATCAAAGTACCGTTCTTCGGTCACGTTTCCGGCTGCATCGTAGTCTTTTTCAATGACCGCATACCCGTCCTTGAGAAGAACAGGATCTCCACTCACACCGAAGTATGCCTCACGGATCACTTTTTTCTCTGCATTGTACGTCTTTTCAACGGACGCATACCCCTGTTTGCGCAGGACCGGCTCTCCCTGAACATCAAAGTACCATTCTGCGGTCACGTTTCCGGCCCCATCATAGTCCTTCTCAATGACCGCATACCCGTCCGATAAAGCCAGCGGCTTGCCGTCCACGCCGAACCAGGCCTCACGGACCACTTTTTTCTGTGCATTGTACGTCTTTTCAACGGCCGCATATCCCTGTTTGCGCAGGACCGGCTGTCCCCGGCCGTCAAAGTACCGTTCCCCGATCACGTTTCCGGCCGCATCATAGTCCTTCTCAATGACCGCATACCCGTCCGGCAAAGCCAGCGGCTCGCCGTCCACACCGAAGTACGCCTCACGGATCACCTTTTTCTCTGCATTGTACTTCTTTTCGACCGCCGCATACCCCTGTTTGCGCAGCACCGGCTGTCCCTGGCCGTCGAAGTAACGCTCGGCGGTCACGTTCCCGGCCGCATCATAATCCTTCTCAATAATCGCGTATCCGTCCGGCAGGGTCAGGGGGGCTCCGTCCACACCAAAGAATTCCTCGCGGATCACCTTTTTCTGGTCATTGTATGTCCGTTCAAACGACGCATACCCCTGCTTGCGCAGCACCGGCTGTCCCTGTCCGTCGAAGTAACGTTCTTTGGTCACATTTCCGGCCGCATCATAGTCTTTCTCAATAATCGCATACCCGTCCGGCAGGGTCAGGGGGGCTCCGTCCACATCAAAGTATTCCTCGCGGATCACCTTTTTCTGGTCATTGTACGTCCGTTCAAATGACGCATACCCCTGTCTGCGCAGCACCGGCTGTCCCTGTCCGTCAAAGTAACGCTCTGCGATGACGTTGCTCTCTGCATCATAGTCCTTCTCGATCATGGCGTATCCGTCTGAGAGAGCCGCCGGCTCACCGTCCACACCGAAATACGCCTCCCGAATGACCTTATTCTGCGCATTGTATTCCTTCCGGACAGAGGCATATCCCTGACGCCGCAGCACCGGCTGTCCGCTGGTGTCGAAGTAGCGTTCTGCGGTGACGTTTCCGGCCGCGTCATACTCCTTCTCGATGACCGCATATCCATCCGTCAGGGAAATGGGCGCACCGTCCAGACCAAAGTACGACTCGCGGAAGGCTTTATTCTGCTCGTTGTATTCCTTCCGGACAGAGGCATATCCCTGACGCCGCAGCACCGGCTGTCCGCTGATGTCAAAGTAGCGCTCCCCGGTCACATTTCCGGCCGCATCATAATCCTTCTCAATGACGGCATACCCGTCCGGCAGCGCAATGGGTTCCCAGCTGAGTCCGAAGTACGCCTCACGGATGACTTTTTTCCTGTCGTTGTACGTCTTCTCAACCGACGAATATCCCTGCCGGCGCAGCACCGGCTGTCCCTCTGTATCCAGGTAAATCTCCCCGATGACATTGCCTGCCGCATCATAGGCCTTCTGGACCGTGGCATAGCCGTCCTGGTTCAGAACGGGCATGTCCTGCGTATCCAGCGTGGTTTCCTCGATCACTTTCCGGAGATCATATTTCCGAACCACTGCATGACAGCCTTTGCTTCCAATCGCCGGCTGTCCCTGAGAATACCAGGCCTCCCGAATGACATTTCCGGACGGATCATATTCCCTGCGGACCTGAAGGTCTGCCTCCTGACCGTTCACATCCAGATAGTCGATCTGCACGACCCGGTTCCGGTCATCATAGGCATATTCAATCCGGGCAATTCCCTTATTGTTGGCTCTGATCTTTCCCTGTGCATCCACATAGGTTTCTGAGACAACATTTCCAACATTATCATACGTTCTGCTCACGGCAGATACGCCGGACACATTCTCAAGGGGCTCCCCGTTCCGGAAGGTGCCCTCCCAGATGACACGCTTGCGCTCGTCATAGCGCCTGCGTACCTGCCGGACTTCCGTTCCGTCAGGCCCGTAGGAAACCTCTGAAACAACCAGATCCCGCCTGTCATATTCCTTCCGGATCTCCGCTACTTCCAGATTCGCCTTTTGCCCGTCTGCATCCAGATAGATTTTCGTCAGTTCTTTTCCCTGAGCGTTGCGGGTATAGACCGTGGTCGCGATTCCTCTGACCTCCACCGGCCGGCCGTCCCAGTCAAGCGTTGTCTCCCGGATCACCCGGTTCTTGCTGTCCACCACGACGCGTTTCATGGCGTAATCCTGCCTTGCCACCTGCTCGTGTCTGGCATTGTAGTAGGTCTCAAGATATTCGGTGTGCTGCTGATTGTACGTTTTCCGGGTATAGGCATATTCTTTTCCCTGCAGGGCAATATTCCCGGAAAGGTCGTAGTTGTAAGTGGCGATCAGATCATCGTCTTCATTGTATTCATATACCACACGGGCGACTCCCTGGATATTCTCACAGGGCTCGCCGTCAAGGCCGAAGTACTCCTGCTCCATCACCTTGCCGGTGGCGGTATAGCCAAAGCGGATCCCGTGGACCCCGTTGATGTCCTCAACCGGTTCCCCCCGATCATAGTAGGACTGCGCCGTCTTCACTGCTTCCCACTCGTACCGGACCTCACTGTATCCGTTCTTGTTCCGCTTTTCCTGATTCTGCGTGTCAAGCGTCATCTCTGAGAGGACGTGCCCCTCCCGGTCATTCACATAGACAACACAGTCGCCCACACGGTTTCCCTGTGCATCCAGGTATTCCTGACGCACCAGGTAGTAGCGTTCATCATAGGTATTGACTTTTTCCGCATACCCGTCCGTGCAGTTCACCAGGTTCCCGTTCACATCATAATACTTTTCCCGAAGGAGCTTCCTCTGAACATACTCGCGCTCCATGCGATGGAAGCCCAGGATCATATTGACCGGCTTCCCCTGTTCATCAAAAAACTCAGAACGCACCACCTGGTTCCCGGCTCCATATGTGTTTTTCATCATCGCATAGCCCAGGGCGCTCATGGTCAGCTCCCCTTCGGCATCCAGGAGCCATTCCCGCAGGGGCTTCCCCTTCCGGAAATAGCGCACGGTGCGGCCGCAGTATCCCGCCTCATTGGGCATGGGATCGCCGTTTTCATCCAGGTAGAACTCCGTCTCATACTGTACCGTCTTCCACCGGATGTCACCGGATTCGGGCATCAGATCCGGAACGCTGGTCGAGACGATTTTCCCGTCCACCAGTCCGTATCTCTTGCCGGACTTGATATACAGCACCATGCTGTACCCCGTGGGTCCGATCATGCGGTTTCCGTCTTCGTCAAAATACCGTATGCCGACCAGTTGGTTGTTCCGGTCGTAGACCCGCTCCTCCACGGAATAGCCCGCCTGCGGATTGAACACCGGTTTCCCGTCCTCCCCAAAGTAAGAGGTCGTCGTCCGGTACTGGCGGTTCAGGTACGCGTTTACCATCCGGGCATAGCCGGCATTTTCATTATAGTACAGCGACCCGTCGGCCAGCGTGTACTTTGCCTCAAGGACATGGGAACCGCTTTTCTTGTATGCGCCGTCCTCAAAGACGGTTTCATACTGGGCATACGGTGCGTTCACCAGCTTCCCGTCCGGTCCGTAGAACGCCTGATGGACCAGCCGTCTGCCGCTGTAGGAGGCTTCCATATGGGAATAGCCCTCGGGTCCGATGACCTCCTCGCCGCGGACATTTTTATAGGTGCGCCGGGTCAGCTTGCCGTTTGAGGTATAGGAGGAATCGATTCTCTGATACCCGTCCCGGCAGTCCACCGGCTTCCCGTCGGCATCAAAAAACTCCGCCGTCTTGATCCACTTTTCAAAATAGGTATAGTTGACCGTTGCGTATCCCAGATTTTCCGGGGCGCGCACCTGTCCGTTTTCATCCACATACGTCAGAGAAATCAGCTGCTTTCTGTCATATCTCCGGATGGCACGCAGCTGTCCCTGATTCAGCAGCTCCCCTGTTCCGGGAAGGGCGGCTGCTTCCTCTGCTGTCACGCTCTCCGGCAGTGCCGGAGATTCAGCCAGGCATGATCCCGCTGCCACCATCAGCGACGTCAGCAGGACGGCAATAGTCTGTTGCTTCATGGAGCTCCTCCTTCTGTTCCCGGCAGAGAATTCTGCCGCTTATCCGTAATATGCCTTATACCACCTGGCAAACGCCCGGAGTCCCTCCCGGATTCCGATGGACGGCGTAAATCCGAAATCCCGCTCCAGCGGTCCGCTGTCCGCATAGGTGACCGGAACATCGCCCGGCTGCATCCCCGTCAGTTCCCGGTGGGCCTCAAAGTCGTAATCGGCGGGCAGAACGCCGGCGGCGACCAGTTCCTCCTGGAGCACGGCGACAAATTCGAGCAGGTTTTCCGGATGCCCGCCGCCGATATTGTAAACCCGGCTGGGGGCTATGGGAAGCCCGTCCTCGCCGGTACGCCGCTCCGGAGCTCCCTGCATCACCCGCAGGATGCCCTCCACAATGTCGTCAATATACGTGAAATCCCGTTTGCAGTTTCCGTAATTGAAAATCCGGATGGTTCCGCCCTCCGCCAGCGTCTTCGTGGCGGAAAAGTAGAACATGTCCGGCCGGCCGCAGGGACCGTACACGGTAAAAAAGCGCAGACCGGTGCAGGGAATATCGTAGAGCTTGGCGTAGCTGTACGCCAGCAGTTCGTTGGACTTTTTCGTCGCCGCATACAGCGACACCGGAGAATCCACGCGGTCCTCCGTGGAAAATGGCACTTTCCGGCTGCCCCCGTACACGCTGCTGGAGCTGGCATAGACCAGATGCTCCACCGGGAAATGCCGGCACGCTTCCAGAATATTGTAAAATCCCAGAATATTGCTTTCGATATAGGCATCCGGATGGTCGATGCTGTACCTGACCCCGGCCTGAGCCGCCAGGTTGACCACCACCTGAGGCCGCTCCCGCTCGAAGAGTCCGAAGACCGCCTCCTTATCTGCCAGATTGCCCTGAACGAAAAGGTGTTCTGCCTCTGCCCCCCGGGCCGCTTCCGTAATTTCAGCCAGGCGTTCACGCTTGAGGGCCGGATCATAGTAATCATTCAGACTGTCAAAGCTGATGATTTTCCCGCCCTTCATCTCCCGCAGCAGCCGGAGCACCAGGTTCGCGCCGATGAATCCCGGGGAACCGGTAACCAGGACCGTCTTCCCGTTCAAATCCACATGCATCTCTGTTCCTCCCTCTCAGTCCCTGCTGAACAGGTCCCGCGTATACACCTTGTCCTTGCAGTCCTCAAGGACCGGATCAAAACGGTTGGCCAGAATGGTGTCGCAGGACTTCTTGAAACGCTCGATATCGTTGACGACCAGACTGCCAAAGAAGGTGCTTCCATCCGGGATGGTCGGTTCATACACGATGACCGTCGCACCTTTGGACTTGATCCGCTTCATGACGCCCTGAATGGAGCTGTGACGGAAGTTGTCGCTGTTGGCCTTCATGGTCAGCCGGTACACGCCCACGGTGATCGGCCGCTCCTTTTCCACGTTCCACATGGAGTTGGCTGAATAATAGCCGGCCTTCTCCAACACGCGGTCGGCAATGTGATCCTTGCGCGTCCGGTTGGATTCCACGATGGCAGCGATCAGGTTTGAGGGCACGTCCTGGAAATTGGCCAGCAGCTGCTTGGTGTCCTTGGGCAGGCAGTATCCGCCGTAACCGAAGGACGGATTGTTGTAATGGCTGCCAATGCGCGGATCCAGACAGACGCCCTCAATAATCGCCCGGGAATCCAGTCCCTTGAGCTCGGCATAGGTATCCAGTTCGTTGAAATAGGACACCCGCAGAGCCAGATAGGTGTTGGCAAACAGCTTCACGGCCTCCGCCTCAGTAGACCCCATGATCAGGACCTGGGGGTCGTTCAGGGCAGCCTCCTTCAGCATTGCGGCAAAGGTCTGCGCCACTTCCCGGCTGCCGTCCTCACACCCCACAATAATGCGGCTCGGATAGAGATTGTCATAGAGCGCCTTCGATTCCCGGAGGAACTCCGGGCTGAAAAGAAGCCGGTCCGTTCCGAAGCGCTCCCGGGCCTGCCGGGTAAACCCGACGGGAACTGTACTCTTGATAATCATGGCAGCATCCGGATTGCAGTCAAGCACCATCCGGATGACCTGTTCCACTGCGGAACAGTCAAAATAGTTCTTCTGCGGATCATAGTTGGTCGGTGTGGCAATCACCACCAGTTCCGCCTCCCGGTAGGCAGTCACGGCATCCAGGGTCGCGGTCAGCCGCAGCCCCAGTTCCTCATGTCTTGCCAGGTAATCCTGGATCACCTTGTCCACAATGGGACTTTCCCATCGGCTGATCTGTGCCACCTTCTCCGGCACCACATCCACCGCAGTCACATCATTCCGCTGGGAAAGGAGCACTGCCAGAGACAGTCCCACATATCCCGTGCCGGCAACGGCAATTTTCATCTGTTTTTCCTCTTTTCCATTCTCCTGACCGGGCTCACCGGCGCGGATGAACCGCCGCTCCCGGCTCTCTCCGGTCCGCATCTCCTGCATTGTCAAAAAGGAATCTCTTTCCTGCAAAAACAGGACAGGATTCCTTTTTTTGCCTTCGGGCCAGTCCCTCAGGCCTTGTTTACATTGCGCCCTTGCGTTCAATAACCACCTGAACGGTCTTCAGAAGGATCCGGAAATCCAGCAGCAGAGACCAGTTTTCAATATACTCCCGGTCAAGCTGCACGACATGGTCAAAATCCCGGATTGCACTGCGGCCGCTTACCTGCCACAGTCCCGTAATTCCAGGCTTGGTCGACATCCGTGCACGGTGAGAAGGCTTATACCGCATCCACTCCTCCACCGTCGGCGGACGGGTTCCCACCAGAGACATATCCCCGCGCAGCACATTAATGAACTGCGGGAATTCATCCAGAGACAGGTCCCGCATCCAGCCGCCGATTCCCCGTTTCCACTTTCCGTTCGGCAGCTGCCGCTGTCCGATGATCCGGGGATCATGCTCCATTTTAAACATCAGGGCATCGGTCTGACCGGCCGCCATGGCCACTTCCTTCTTGCGCTTTTCCGCATCCGGCACCATGGTTCTGAACTTGTACATTCTGAACTTACGCCCGTTTTCACCGATGCGTTCCTGCTTGAAGAAGATCGGCCCGGGGGACGTCAGATAAATGGCCGGTGCCGCAAAGATAAAGATCACGCCCATGCAGATGCATCCGACGATGCCGCCGGCGATATCTGCCAGCCGCTTAAGGAACAGGTCACGGCCGGAAACATATCCCAGGCTCGTGGTGATGGTCGCCTTGGAGCAGATCCACTCGATATTCTTATGCCGTGCTTCCAGTTCCTCCATCCGGGGAATTGCCGCATGGACCGTGATGCCCATGTCCATGATTTCGTTGATCAGTTCAACCGGCAGGTCTTTCCCCATGGGAATATCAATATAGATCTCATCCACCCAGTGGTAGCTGAGGTAGTTAATCAGCTCACTGCGGACGGTTACCACCTCAAGCCGTCCGAGCTTCGAGCTTTCGATTTTCCTAAGAATCTCTTCCGCCTTCTCAACATCCGGCTCCTCATCCGACAGCGCAACACCCACAAAGCGGTACTGATCATAGTTGTGCTCCTCCAGCTCGGGAATCACGCTCTCCAGCCGGCTCGTTCTGGCAATAATGAGCATGCCGGTGTGGTTTCTGAGCTGCAGTCGGTGACGCAGGTATCGCTTCCATGTTTCGATGACAGGGAGGCTGATGGAAAAATAGAGTAAAATAGAAATCATCAGCATCCTGTAAATGTTCTCCCGCTGTCCGGTATACGTCAGACCGATGAAGAACAGCGTCACGCTGGACACATACACGGCGCTTCGGGCAGTTTTCAGGAATTCATTGAACAGATTTCTTCGGATGACGCCCTCATAGGAATTGGAGACAATCATGATGGCAAGATCCAGGATTGCAATGTTTATGCCGAGGGTGACAGCAAAGAAGTTGACTCTCAGCTGCTTCCATCCAAAGCACAGTCCAGCGCCCAGAAAAAAAGCAATTTCAAGGGTCAGAATATCCACAAGCATAAAGTCCAGATGCTGTGACCATCCCCGCGTTTTTTTCTTATACATGCTTCCACTTCCTCTGACCAGCATTTCTGCCCAATTTACGTCTTCACACAGGCATGGCAAAAACAGACCTTTTTTACCTCACTGTTATTTTACTTATCCTAGGTGTAAAATGTCAATAATACATTAAAAATTGACAGTCAGTTTTTATTATGCATGTTGCGTGCAAACAGCGAATCTTTCAGAGTAAAGTTGCCCAAATAATCTGCCGCCTTCACGGTATCATTCAGTTCAGCGACGGCACTGTCCCGGCACCGTGATCCACCATTGGACGAGCCTGTTCTCTCTTTTTCCGACGCCTGAAAAAAATGTCGATGCACTGTTCATCCCCCGGCGCTTTACCCGATCCCGATGTGACAGCGAAGCATTCCGGCAATATCTGTGCCGTTCAATGCCATTGGATTTTCTGTTCAGCCTTCATACAGGAGTATTTTACCATAACTATCAGGATCAGGCAAAAATTCATTCTTCCGAAACGGGCAGAACCACGGACGGCAATTCTGCTGCGGTTCGCTTAAAGCTGAAAGGAATAACCGCTTTTTTGAAGTCCTTTGGCCTCCTGTCTTGACAAAGCTGACCGCAAAAGAACCGGTTTAACAGCTGACATCATGAGGCAGATGTACTGCTTCAGGAATTCCAGGCCGGGAAACGGAAAAAGAGCGCGCAAAGGGGGGAGGTCCTCTGCGCGCCATTGGGGTTCGTCCGATTATTCTGTTTTCCTCAGGTTATTTGCTCAGCGTATTCATAATGGCCTTTGCTTCGGCCTCCGCATTTTCCCCGTCCAGCCAGAAAGCAATTTCCACATAGCTGCCGCTGTCCTCCAACACATAGGTCAGCGTGGAATATTCTTTGCCCTCATAGGTTTCGACTGCGCGGTAATAACCCGCATCAATGCCATTGATCTTCTCATCCGTCACGACCTCTGTGGCCTTGTACTGGGCTGCTTCCGTCTCTGCAAATGCCGCAAGGGTGTCCGGATAGCCCTCTTTGCTGAAATGATACACATCGAAGTCCAGCAGGGTCTCCTCACTGTGCATATAGGCCACCATGTCATCCCTGATATCCGCTTCCGTACGTTCTCCCTCCACAAAACTGACGGGAATCCGAATGGTAAAAGCAGACGTCCCCAGCTGATACTCCTTCGTTTCCGGACTCTCCGCCACGGCACAGGCAGTCAGCAGCAGACACAGTGCGATGAGAATCATCCTGTATTTCATCTGTTTTCTCTCCTTTATTTGTTTTTTCCCGCGATATTGATGACAGCCATCAGGATGCCGCCGGCAAATACGGCCAGCCAGCTGTATTCATAGCTTTTTGCCAGAGTTCCCCATATGACCATGACAGCGACCGAGACGATGGGGATGATTGTATTCAGCGTTTTGCGATTCACGATCCGATGCCTCCATTCTCAAATTGCATCCTATAACCGCTTTCCATGCGTTTCAGATCAGTTTGCCGATCCCATCTGCCCCAGTTCGGGTACCTGCTGCATGACAGCAGCCATGAGTCCGCCGAGACCGTTCGTCTGGATGTCCTCCATCAGGTCATTCAGTGCGCTCGCGTCCTCAGCATCCATCAGTTTCTCCACCGCCAGTACCGTCCTGCCGGAACTGTCCATGGACAATGACCGTTCCCCTGCGTCCGTGATTTCAACATCGGCCGTCAGCAGTGCAGCGTCGGCATTCATCAGGAACACATCGAATGTCAGACCGTTGTCCCTCATGTGCATGTCGAGACCACAGTACATTTCTCCCATTCTGAAGAAACTCTTCATATCTGTGCCCTCAATCGCGAATCCTGCCGTCATTTCTGTGATGTTCCCGTTTCCGTCATCCGAAATGGGCATCGTCATCTCCATCTTCATGTTCTGAGGATTCTCGAAGAACATGAAAGCGCTAAAGAACGGTGCCGTTTCTCCCTCACGGAACGATCTGGCATCCATGTAGAACACACCGCTGTCATCCCCGGCGACGGTGTAGAACTCTACATCCACCCGATCCGGGAAATGAGCCATCCATTCCTCAAAGCCGGCTCTGAAATCTGCCGTAAAACTGTCCGGATTGTAGGCAGGACTGCTCTGCGCCATTCCACGGATCACGGCCATGGCAGCCGGATCTGCAAACAGATCCTCCAGCAGCTCGCCTGTCGCCGCCATAATCACCGCCATATCAACTGTCACAGGAGTCATGGTATCAAACACATGATTTTCCCGTTCGAACTTCACCGCGGACGGTTCACCCGGCTGTCCTGCAGCCATGCAGGCATTCATCCACTTCTGAACATGTCCGAAAAGTGCCTGCATGGCAGCCGGATCAAAGCCGCCTTCGCCGCCCGCAGCAGGCATATTCTGTGCCATCTTTTCCATCATCTGACCAATAGTATCATAGGTAATGGTCAGATAGTAATTCGGGAAAAGTGTCGAGGCAGCGCTGACACCCGTTTCCCCCAGCGTCCAGCCCAGCGACAGCACGTCTGCATCATTGAGACTCAGGTCAACCTGTCCGCCGTCATCCACCGTCAGTACACGCACCCCGAGAGCATTGACCAGCGAGAGAACAGGATCGATCATCGTCATCTGCTCCTCGGGAATCCCAAGCCCGGAAATCAGCTGACCGGCCTGTCCGCGGTCAACGCTTATCTTTGTAAACACCGTCTGAGCTGCTGCAGAGGCACAGATCAAAGCCAGCACCAGTCCAAGAATCAGTACAGTCCTTTTTTTCATGAACCATTCTCCTTTCAGTATCCATTTTCTGGTAATGTCAGTTCTTTTTGGGAAGCAGACTCGCAATAAATGCCGCGAATCCGGAAATCGGCATGGTCTGGATCACTACACGTCCGGGCCCCGTAACCAGCGTGTTGAACATTCCCTCACCACCGAACAGCGCGTTTTTCAGCCCCTTCACCTTCTGAATCTCCATCCTCACCGTATCGTCCATCATCGCCAGATACCCGGTATCGATCAGCATCTGCTCCCCGGATCCAAGGCTGTATTCGACAGTGGATCCATCGATTTCAAGGAATGCCATTCCATTGCCCGACAGTTTCTGCATAATGAATCCCTCACCGCCAAAGAGCCCGGTGGATACTTTCTGCTGAAACGCCACACTCATTTCCACTGTTCCGGTGGAGGCAAGAAACGCCCCTTTCTGACAGATCACGGATTTATCCGGCGTGATTTCAACCGCCAGTATATTGCCTGGAAACTTTGAAGCAAACGCGATCAGTCCATTTCCGCGGCGGGCAGTATAACGATTCTGGAACATGCTTTCGCCGGCGAACATGCGTCCGAACATCTTTCCCGCACCACCGCCCGTGGTTTCCATCTCCAGATTTGGACTCATCCAGCTCATTGCGCCGGA
>CACXHF010000397.1 GCA_902767305.1 uncultured Eubacteriales bacterium | reverse complement strand
GAAAAGAAAAAGGTCCGTTCCCGGTCTTTACCGGGCCGGACCGAACGTTCCCCTGTTCCGGCAGGAAAAACGATGCCGCACAGCGGCGGAAAAAATTCAGTGATCAGACGGGATTGGAAACCGTCAGCTGAGCGCGGCCACGACTGCGGCGGCGTGCAAGCACCTTGCGGCCGTTCTTTGTGGACATGCGAGAGCGGAAGCCATGCACCTTGGCACGCTGACGCTTCTTCGGCTGATAGGTTCTGACTGATGAAGCCATTATGATCTCACTCCTTGCGAAACGATTATTTTTTTAGTTCAATCCATGTTTCAGGTAAATGCGGAATACTCTTTTCATGCGGTTTCGCCGCATCAAGGGGCAAGAAACTCCTCAAAATCGAAACACGAACAGTAACAACAGATCATGATTCCGCGTTCCATGCAGAATCTGTCATAGTATAAATCACCCGGTCGAATGAAGTCAAGAAGAAATTTCCTCATCCGCGACGATTTCCTTGACTTTCTTATTCCCCGGAGCGTATAATGATGCACGTTTCTGAAGCAACTGTTAAGAACCTGACTATCAGTCATTTAATCAGAGAGGATACCCATATGCATCGTATTGGTGTGTTAACCTCAGGCGGAGATTCTCCGGGAATGAATGCGGCCGTTATGGCAGTCGCCAAGGCCGCCCGCTATCACGGCATGTCCCTGATCGGCATCAAGCGCGGGTACAACGGAACCCTTTGCAAAAGTCATCATCTCGAAGATGACATGCTCGAACTGGATCTGGATACGATCCTTGATATTGCCGATCAGCCCGGAACTTATCTTCGCACGGCACGCTGTCTTGATTTTCTCCGTCCGGAGATGCGTGTCCATGCTGTCAACAATATTCACGAAATGGGAATTGAGGGAATCGTCGTCATCGGCGGCGACGGCTCCTATCACGGCGCCATGGAACTGTGTGAACTCGGTGTACCCTGCGTTGGAATTCCCGGTACCATTGATAACGATCTTGCCTATACGGAAATGACCCTTGGCTATGATACTGCCGTCAACTCCTGCGTTGATGACATCCGCGCTATCCGTGCCACCAGCCGTTCCCATGACCGTCCGGCAGTCGTTGAGGTTATGGGGCGTCACTGCGGCGACCTTGCCCTCAAGGCAGCTGCAGGTTCAGGTGCCGAGATCTGCATCGTTCCCGAGGTTCACTGGTCTGTGCAGGAAGTCGCCAACCGGCTCTCCCGCCTGATTGACATGGGAAACCCGCGGGCAACCGTCGTCATTGCCGAAGGCGCCTGGGACGCCATGCATCCCATGGACTGGCATCGGTATCTGAAGGAAAACGGATGCAATGTTCACGATGACGACGCAATGAACACTTCTTTCCTTTCCCTCATGCTGAAATACAAATGCAAATGCGAGGCCAGACCGACCGTACTCGGCTATACGCAGCGCGGACGCACTCCCTCAGCCTATGATTCCTGGTTTGCATTTGAAGCCGGCAACCTTGCCGTCAACCTGCTTGAAAACGGCATCGGCAACCAGGTTATCGGTCTCAAGGACGGCCGTGTCTACTATCTGCCCATCGCCATGGCGCTGCAGCAGAAACGGGAGTTCAATCTCCAGCTGTACAATCTGATCAATACAATCTGATCTTTAGGGAATATTCGGACATCCGGATATTCCTTTTTCCGATACAGCCCTTTTTCATCACTGAACGACTGGAGGAGCGTATCCCGATGTTCGCAAAAAACAGTATCCACGAGATGGAGTGTATCTCCCTCGGGCAGGATGCCCAGGGCGTCTGCCGCTGCAATGAGATCGTTGTCTTTGTTCCGGATCTTCTGCCCGGTGAACGGGCACTTGTTCGAATTGTCAGACCCGAACGCCGCTTTGCCTACGGCAGAGTCGAGAAAAGACTGAACGATTCCCCGGACCGGCAGATTCCGTTCTGTCCGGCTGCTAAACGCTGCGGAGGCTGCACCTGTCAGCATATGACTTATGCCGCTTCCCTTGAATACAAGCGCCGGCAGGTTCAGGATCTTCTGGAACGAATCGGTCACATCCGGGTGGAAGTCCCGCCGGTTATCGGCATGGATACGCCTTTCCGCTACCGGAACAAGGGAATGTATCCTGTCGGGTCAGGAAAAAACGGACCGGTCTGCGGCTTTTTCGCCCAGCGTACGCATGACCTTATCCCGCTTCCGGAAAAAGGATGCATGCTTCAGGATGAAGCATCCTTTCTTGCCCTGAATGCCGTACTTGAATGGATGAAAACCTTCTGCATTCCTGTCTACGAGGAGCAGACACACACCGGCCTTATCCGGCACGTTATGACCCGGACAACCACCACCGGAGGCCTGATGGTTGTCATTGTTACCGCTTCCGCAGATCTGCCCGCACTGCCCGAGCTGGTTCATCGTCTTCAAAACAGCCTGCCCGGAATTGAAAGCATTGCTCTTTCCATAAATGCCAGACCAGGAAATACGATTCTCGGGCAGGACATCCGTGTTCTCTTCGGACATTCTGAAATGCGGGATACCCTTCTCGGACTGTCTTTTTCCGTCTCCCCGCTTTCCTTTTTCCAGGTCAATCCCCGACAGACGGAAAAACTGTACCAGCTTGCTCTCCGGTATGCCGGCCTGAACGGCGGCGAGACCTGTGTCGATGCCTACTGTGGAACGGGAACCATCTCTCTCCTGCTGGCACGTCAGTGCAAACGCGTTATCGGCATAGAAATCGTCGATGCCGCCATTCAGAATGCAAGGCGGAACGCTCTCGAAAATCAGATCGGAAATGCAGAATTCATTACCGGAGCAACCGAAGTCGTCCTCCCCGGCCTCGTCCGTGAAGGTCTTAAGCCGGATGTTATTGTACTTGATCCTCCCCGTAAAGGCTGCGATCCTGCTGTCCTGGACGCCATCCGGGAAGCCGCCCCGGACCGAATCGTCTACGTTTCCTGCTCCGCACCGACTCTTGCACGGGATCTTGAGATACTCTCCCGCTGCGGTTATTCCGTTACTGCCATGCAGAGTGTCGACATGTTCTGCTGGACGTCTTCCATTGAGACGGT
>CACXHF010000396.1 GCA_902767305.1 uncultured Eubacteriales bacterium | reverse complement strand
TGCCGAGACCGGTACTGTAGCTCAGAAGGTCGTATCTGAACTTTCTGAATACGGTAAACTGCCTGACGTTGTTGCAGGTCATGCGATGGTGTTCAAATCATACAGCAATCTTTCCCTGGCTCTTGTTCTTGATGCCAGTGAATTTATTGCAAACGGTGCCAGAGTTACCGGAACTGACGAATAACATAGCAGTTGTTCCGGTATGATAAACCGGAAACTGTGAGAGTTAGAAAATGCGGATCTTCTGAAGGGGGATTCGCTTTTTTCTTGTCTGCCAGCAACTGAACTGAGCCGGTATAAACCGGATTATAATCTGCCAGTGAAAGCTCCCGCCGGAGTTTGTACGATATATGAGCGAAAATGAAAAGGAAATGGACTTTTCCTGTTCCTTGGAAGAGAAAGGTTCTTCAGAAAGGAAAATGTTAGGTGAAAATATCTGTCCAAACTGCGGTGTTCCTCTGATTCTGCGCCGGACAAGAAACGGTTACATATATGGCTGCCCTAATTATCCTCTGTGCGATTATGTTAAAAATGTGTCGTCGCAGGGTGTTACCGTTCTTATGGTAATGCCTGACACATCATGCCCTGAATGCGGCTCGCCGATGGCCGTGAAAAAATCCAGGTACGGACTGTTCATAGGCTGCTCCAATTACCCAGAGTGCAATTACATTCATATGGAAAAGGAGGAGAATCCAATAGCCTGTCCTGTATGCGGCGGAGGAGTACTGAGACATCATTCAACTAAATTCGGCAGATCCTTCTATTCATGCAGCAATTTCAGGATCTGCAGATTTTCTCTGAATTATCGGCCTGTGTCTAGGGAGTGTCCTGAATGCGGGTTTCCTTTAATGGTGCTGCGCAGAGGAAAAAATCGTCAGTATCTTCAGTGTGCCGACAGAAAATGCGGTCACAGGATTCCTCTTGATGATTCTGATCTGCTGCAGTCCGGATGAGATTTCAAAACCCCGGAGCACAACCGTAATTTTCAGCATTCCGGCATCAATGCAGATATTTTTCATCTGTGTGCGGATCTTTTTCCGCATGATTTGAAGTAAACTTTTTGAACCCTGTCAGTTTTACGGTTTTTAAATGTTGTACTTGGCGTGATAATCTGAAAAGATCTAGACCGGCTGACAGTTTTTTTAGCCTGTCACCATATCGAAATTATAATCTGAGAAATTGTTTTGAATTATTTACTGAAAAGAGGGTGCAGTTTATGTTTAAGCGTTCATTTCTTGGTGCAACTATTGCAGCCCTGGTATTTTGCGGATCTTTTTCCACATTGAATGCCAGTGAGATCCCCGAGTCTCCTGTATCAATTGAGAAGAACTCCAAGGTTCCGTTGAGAGTGCTTACCCGTCCGGGTGCCGTTATGTATTCCGATGCCGAGGGGAAGAATGTTCTTAAGAGCAATCTACCGACCTTTTCATCATATTTCGTATACAAGAGACCTGTAGGCGAGATGTTAGTTTCCGGTAACGGAATGTATCAGGTCGGAGTTGATGATCAGGGCACGGTTTCGGGCTGGATCAAGGGTTCTGATCTGTTTGAGTGGAAACAGACACTTTGTCTGTCATTTACCCATCCGGATGGCCGCGAGCCGGTGCTGATGTTTGAGGATGAGGATTATCTTGCCGCTCTTGTCAATATGGCTGCTGATAAAAGAAATGCAGCAGTTGACGGCTACTATACATCCATAGATCAGTCAGCCGCCAAGAAAAAGCCTTTGCCGGCTGATTTTCCGATTCTCTCCATGGAGCCGAAGATGTCCGTTGACAGTTCCTCCAACTTCACACTTATGCCGATTCTTGATTTCCGGACGGTGGAATTTGAAGGAAGGGAGGCCAGACTTCTGGATATAGTTGCAGTAAGCAGCACGGAGAAGGATCGTAAATCATCAGATTTGAGAACTAATACGGAGTACCTGCAGACAGCTGTCGAGGCTTCTGAATCCAAGGCAGACAAACTTGCCAATGCCAAATTTGATGTTGTATGGGTTATTGATACAACTCTGAGTATGGGACCGTACATCCGC
>CACXHF010000395.1 GCA_902767305.1 uncultured Eubacteriales bacterium | reverse complement strand
GATCATCATTCATCACTGAAAGAAAGACTGATGACACAATTGATCTTTTGAATGAAGCTTGATATCATAGGCACTGGAAACAATCCAGTACCTTTTTAACGCCAGAATGGTTTCTGCGAATCAGTAAGCCAAAGAAGTTCAGGAAAACAGCATGCAGAAATTCGATTTCTGCACAAAGAAGCGGCTGCACTGGTTGCTGAACAGACGCAGTCTAAAAGGCAAGTGTACCATGGAAATAGTTACAAGAGATCTGGAATCAGTACATCAGGCCTCCGACGGTGTACGTAAATCTCTGGTAATTCTGAGCAGGACTCGGGGGAATCGTATGCCTTAACAGGGCAAGTACGGTTCGGTGAGGGGCAGAAAGTGACTTCTCGAAAAGAAAGGAGTATTCGTATGTCTGCTCTGCAGAAGTATAGGGAGATAAGCATTGACGGATGCCCTGAGATAGGACGGGGCGCACATGGAATTGTATATCAGACCGCACCGGATATGCTGGTTAAGGTTTATAACGAGAACACTCCCATGTCTTCCATACAGAGGGAAAAAAAACTGGCGCGCTGGGCGTTTGTTAAGGGAATCCCAACAGCAATCCCCTTTGATATCGTGCGTGTCGGTGATCGGTATGGGATTGTGTTTGAACATCTGGTGGCAAAATCCTCTGCGGATTATATCAGGGAATCGCCGGAGCATTTTGAGAGATTTCTCAAACAATCCGTCGTGTTAATGAAGCAGATCCATGCGATTGTGGCAGAGCCGGGTGAACTTCCGGATATGAAACAGCAGACATTGAGCTGGTTACCAAAAGTTCAACCATTTGTACCGGAAAATCTTTTTGCAAAGCTCAGTGCTTTCGTGAATGGAATACCGGACAGGAATACGATCATTCATGCGGATTTTCACATGAATAATATACTGATATGCGGCGGTGAGCTGATGCTCATTGACATGGATACACTCAGTACAGGAGATCCGATCTTCGAACTAGCGACAGTATTTGTTTCCTATCGTCAATTCCCTTCAATCGAACCGAAAGCTGCATATATGCTGGGGATTGATGTCGAAACAGCAGCAAAAATCTGTGACCGGATTTTTGAACTGTATCTTGATGAGGCGAATGAGGAGATGCTTTGTAATACAAAGATCAAGGCACAGCTTCTTGGGTGTGTCAGAATTATAGACTTTATGGACCGACACCCGGAACTTCCGGACCGAAAAAAGTGTATCGACCGCTGTGTACAGGATATTACGACTCTTCTTCAGATCAACATGTAAGAAATTACCATTAGTGACTCCTGGAATGAGAAAATACTTCCTTATCCAACAATGTGAATCAGGAGAGCAGGAACTTGTGATTGATTATGATGCCTGGGACGATGATATGGTTGGAAAAGGATACTTCGCCATTGTATCATCGAGAGACTTTGGGCCAGAGGAAGTGCTCAGAATATACGGTTTGAGAGAAGCCTCTGAGGTACAATATAGCATTCTTAAGTCGCAGGAGGGAATGGATACAACGAGAGTTCACACTACTTCAGGAATTTTGAGTAAGTTCCATTGTGCGTTTGTGAGTAGCATAATCCGTTGTGAAATCCTATTAGCCTGCAAAAGCCTGGATTATGATACAAACGTCATGATAGCGCGGATAGACAGGCGAATTCGAGTGATCCTCTCCTCTCCTGATGCGTATACTCTGTCCAAAGCATACCGTGCAGAGGAATTAAAGTTATTAGCGAGATTTGGAATCTCCGTTGACCAATTGGAAGAAATGGCAAAGTCGGTTGCCAAAAGGTTTGGAGCTGAAGCCTGTAGTCAAGTTCGAAGGATACCGCAAACTACCAATGGAGACGTTCAAAAGCGAAGAGGACGTGGCCGCCCCTTAGGAAGCAAGAACAAACGAACTCTGCAGCGAGAAGCTGAAGAGAGTAGCAGAAAAATATATGAACCTGAACATACTCAGGTTGAAAAGAACAAAGGCGGACGGCCTAGAGGAAGCAAGGATAAACATCCCCGGACAAGAAGGACGAAATTGGAAATACTACAAGCAACCTCAGTATAAAAACCGAAGCAAAATTTTAAAAACTACTTTCAAATAATCTGCGAGAAATACTGAAATTTCCGAGGAGGGCGTGACCGAAGCCCTCAAGGCCGCCGATCAGATGGAATGGGTACGCCGCCGCAATTCAATCCACAGCCGTGCAGAGGAAGTCATCCTAACAGAAAGTGTATACGCCTAAAGAGAATGCCCGTTACCGGCTTTAATACTGATAGCGGGCATTTTTCGTTTATTCTACGTCCAAGTCTTCCGCATCGAGCAGCTTTTTCAGGGCTTCGATAGGCGGGAGTGCTTTTTTCAATTCTTCAGACATATCCGTGGAGGTCTTATAGGTT
>CACXHF010000394.1 GCA_902767305.1 uncultured Eubacteriales bacterium | reverse complement strand
GCCGTTGTTGGAGTAGTTGGTTGCACCCTCAACATTGCTCATGGCCGGCATGTTGGTAATGTCCCACTTGCCCTTCTGATCAGCCAGAGACATGATGGTGGACAGAATCCAGCAGCCCTGGAAAGTGCCGACAACAGAACCGTTGGACAGCGTTCCGATGTACTCGTCCCAGCTGTTCACTTCGAGATAGATGCCTTCCTTGACCATGGTGCTGTAAACATCAATGATCTTCTTGAGGGTTTCGTTGTTCTTGAGGTTGACAGAGCCATCCTCGTTGAACAGGGACTCGCCGCAGGACTGCATCATGATCATGATGGAGTCAACGGAACCTGCTTGGCCGGAGAACATCGGCAGACCGGTCTTTTCCTTCACAACTTTGCCGATCTCAATCAGCTTATCCCAGGTGATGTCCTTCAGATCGTTAATGGTGTATCCGGCCTTCTCAAGATAGTCGGTCCGGTAAGCACCAACGACCGTGCCGGCATCGAACGGGATGCCGTAATGACGTCCGTTGAGAACAGAATAGGCAACCTTGGCCTCGCCGAATCCCTCGAAGTTGTAGGAATCCGTAATGTCCATGTAAACTTCCGGATAGTTGGTGGCAAACTTCTGGAAGGAGTTGTCCTGAACCAGCAGAATGTCCGGCAGCGTGGAGAGGTCACCGGAAGAGGCAGCGATCGTCACGTTGGTCTCGATATCGTCGGAAAGAACTTCCTGAATCTCGATCTCTACGTCCGGATGATCTTTCTGATACATTTCCTTTGCGATATTCATCGCAGCGATGTTAAAGGTCTTGTCCCAAGTCCAGATGGTCAGCTTTCCGTCATCCGTCGTTGCGAGGGCGCAGACAGCCATCGTCATGATCATGGTCACAGCCATAACCAGAGCCAGCAGCTTCTTCATATAAAAACCTCCTGATAATATGATTCACCGGATTTGATTGCAGTCCGGCATACAGAAAGAATTATAACAAAATCAACGATTATTTCGTGATCATTTTCGCTTCTCAAACGATCATTTTCGGCGTGACTTCACTTGTCGTTTTTTGTTAAAAATACACAAAAGCCTGTTAAAAAAACAGGCTATAACATTTTAGATCTAAATATCAGGCCGCTGTCTGAGCAAAAAACAGAGAGTCATTTTCTTCTGACATCCTCCGTTTCGCGCCAGGACTGCGCCGTCATTCCGGTATATCGTTTGAAGTTCCGGTTGAATGTGGCAACAGAGAAAAAACCGGTCTGTTCTGCTATGGCAAACACCGGTTCATCAGTCGTCCGAAGCAGATAGATAGCCCGGTTAACCCGGAACCGGTTGATATACTCAATGGGACTCATCTGCATGGTTTCCGTAAACACGCGTCTGAAATAGCTCTCACTCATCCGGCAGGCGTCTGCCAGATCTGCAATCCGGATTTCATTCTGATAATCTCCGGCAATCCGCTTGAGTGCCGGCTGGACGGCACTCGCCCCGATCATCTCCAGATCCGTTCTGGGAAACCGGGCTTTGTAATCCTCTGCACGGGAAACCGAAAAGATGATCAGGCGAAGAAGCGCATCGGCTTCGGTCCCGTTCAGTTGCTTTTCTGCATGGTACAGTCTGAACAGACGATCCATCTGGCCAGCAAGACGAACATCACACAGTTCCGCCGGACAATAGATTCCCTGAGCCATTTTTCCCAGTATCTTTTTCAGATCCTCCCTGAGCCGTTCCGGTGTCTCTCTGATCAGCAGATCCCCATTGAACAGAAGATACCGCCAGCGAATATGCTCGCTGCCGTCATTGATCTGGCAGTGCCGCATTCCAGGAGGTACTGCAATGACCGTCGAGCTGCTGAATGGATATACCCGTTCGCTGATCTGGACCTGTCCTGCCCCTGATAGACAGAAACCGATTTCATAACAGTTATGACTGTGCAGCAGATCTCTTTTCCACGGTGGCTGATATTCCTCATCTCTCAGTCCGACAATCGGCATTCCTGTACTGAGATCCCAGTTGCGTACAGGTTTCGCCCTGTCCTCTGTGACCGGCCTTCCAAACTGATCAATCGTCTGTATTGTCATCTGTCTGATACCCTGTCATCCGTCCCGGACGGAGTCGACCAATCCAGTTCTTCATTTCCGGAGATGGCTGGAAATACACTTTCAGCCATCTGCCTGTTTCCTCCCCCGTTCCTTTCAGAAACATCACATCGCAAACGTCGGAGGGATCATGAGCTGAAATGTCATACACAATCCTTTTCGGCACCGCAGCAGATGTCTCCGCTTCAAGGTCATCCAGTGCATGGGAATCCTCCGGTGCCATCAGTTCAAGATTCTTCAGTTCCAGTTCTGCAAACTGTTCCGTATGCGGGCGTCCCTTGAAGCCGCTGATCCGTGTCACATGAATCGTCGTTCCCTCCAGCTGATACCGGTAAGTCACCCGTGCCGAT
This sequence comes from uncultured Eubacteriales bacterium, assembly GCA_902767305.1. Classification (GTDB taxonomy): domain Bacteria; phylum Bacillota; class Clostridia; order Christensenellales; family Aristaeellaceae; genus Ventricola. Next base: position 9,596 of record CACXHF010000394.1, on the reverse strand, counting down.
CCGATCACATACCATGCAAAAAGAAGAGTGGAAATGGCCAGCATCCCCCACAGGGGACCTGCCATTGTCCCGATAACAGTAAACAGGATCACACAGAAATACAGAGCAAACCGGATGACCTGAACATATCCGGGAACCCTCCGCTGAACAATCTGTGTATAAAGAATATAACTCTGCTGCTCCTGGCGCTGTTCCATGCTTTCTCCCTCTTCATTCATGACAGGATAACTGCCTTTAGTAAAAATCCCGGAAGAAACACCTTTCCGGCTGTTTTCACGGCACCTGCAGGTTAATCCGTTCCCGGACGATCTTTTCTCCCGAAGTCTTTCAGCACCGCCCGATTATAGCATCTCCCTGCCGGATTCTCAATGCTTTTCCCCTCTTCCCGTACCAGCACCACTGCCGTCTGCCTCGTCGACCGGTTCCGGTCCGGTACCGCACAAAGCAGCTGCACGCATACTGCTGTAAGCAAATGGGCAAATCACTCAAGTCATGGGAAACATCAATGTCCCTGTTGTCGACTCAGTCGAACTGAGTAGACAATGTTCGGCATATCCGGGCACAGACAGACTGCATTCACCGGCCGGATTCCGAATCAGCCGGGGGCAAGACAGATCCGGACAGCAGGCGTTTCAGTCCTGCGCAGAGAAACGGCAGGGCCCCTACAAGCAGAACCAATGCAATCATAATGAGTGCATAAGCATAGATTTCCTGATACTCATTGAAGTAGCTGCTGCTGTAAACCGCCTTGCCAAGAGAATTTTTCGTCTGCACCAGATACTCCGTCGTCACTACCAGTTTGAGCCCCATACCGACCGCATTGGCATATGCCTGTCTCAGATAGCCGGCAATCAGCGGAAGATGTACATGGATCAGAACCTGCAGATTAAATCCGCTGTTCAGCCGGTAAACATCGATCAGTTCCGGTTCGATACTGCGGCAGCCCTCAGCGGACGCTTCGCTGATGATGGGAATCACAAAAAGCGATGATGCTATCAGGGGCACACGATCATAGCGCGTCAGCACCATAATGATGACCACCATGACAATCATGGGAATCGACCGCAGCAGAATCATAGCCGGTTTCAGAAGTGTCCTCACCGTGCTGCTCAGTCCCTCTGCCAGGCCAATCGCAATTCCAGCTAATGCTGATACAGCCATGACTTCCACCAGATGACGCAGAGTTACCCCGATTTTCAGATAGGTCTGCCTTTCGCCCAGCAAATGAAAGAATGCCCGGAGAATTTCGACGACATCCGGAAATACCAGACGGTCATCTCTCATCCACCCGGCTGCCTGAATCAGGCAGCCGAGCAGAATGATTCCCGAGCAGAATGTAATCGTATCTCTGAACGCCTTACTTGGCTTCATAGTAGAAATCGTCAGCGGGCAGCTCTCCGCCAAACTGGCGCAGATCAATTCCCGCAGTCGCCTCAACCTGTTCCCTGGCCTCAACCGCGGCAAGATAACGGATGGCGCAGTTCGGGATTGCCTTGGAGGCTACTTTCTCATTGGGCAGGATTTCCAGTGCAGCTGCCGCCTTGGCAACGGCAGATACGTCTGTTGTACATTTTCCGCAGGACTCTTCCACCAGTTTCAGATAAGCATTTACCTTCTCCGGCTGTGCAGCAATAGTATCCGCTTTGATAAACAGTGCTGCCTGTGTATATCCTTCATATCCGGAAACCGACTTGTAGAGTTCATTCACCGGATATCCGGTAATATGCTCGTTCTTCATGGAAGCCGCCGTCAGCGCAGGTTCTGCTGTCAGAACGATAGCCTTGTCATCGGAGAGAAGGAGCTGCTGGGTATTGGCCGCACTTGCCAGATATGCAACACTGGCAGGTGTAATCCCATTCTTCTCAAGAACGTAAAGGGCAACAGATGCATTGATGGTATTTTCACCAAACAGCGTAACCTCTGCTCCATTAATATCCTCCAGAGTGAATCCATCTCTCTGAGAGGCAAAATACAGATTTCCCCAGGAAACAACCGCACCAAGTCTGTATGTGGACTTTCCGGCTTTATAAAGCTTGGCACCTGCATTCAACGGCGCGATAATAAAATCTGCCGTCGCATTTGAAAACTCTGCAGTAATCGTATCAGCAGCCACAAAGGTATACTGATCCGGATTCTCTGCAGCCAGCGTGGCCAGTGCCAGTGCAGGAGCTCCGCTGGGAGCAGCGATTTTCAGGTCTGATACGTCCGTGTCCGCTGCAGCCGTCATCATCATGACAGTTGTGAAGAGGACCATCACCAACAGAAGAACAATACGTTTCATAATTAACGCCTTTCTGAACAATCTATTCTTTGCAGTGTTTCCACTGAAAAGTCAACATGAAAGAATCCAGGCCGTTCGGCGCTGTATATAGTCCGATCGACCTGATCAGTGAAAACAGAGCAAATTCTCCGTTTCACCGTTGCCGGATTACCTCTGCCTCAGGATCGCATCAATGGCATAAATAATCTCCGGCGTCTCATATTCTTTTCCCTCCGGCCCGTACAATACGGCAAAGGAAAAATTATCTGCCAGCGTCTCCTCGGGATCGATCACATTATTCGAATTCCTTCCAAACACATCCCAGAAGTTCGACGCCTCATCCGCAGTATACATGAACGAAAGATCCGTAATCGGAACAAGTCCGACCAGAACATTCTCAAAAGCCATGTCACCCGGTTTCTCAAACGGCTTTTCCGACGTAAACACCACTGCACAATCCATCATCTTTCCGTGGATATCGAAAGTTGCATAAGTGTCATGATGTCCCACATCCGGATTACTGAGCATGAAGCTACGTACTTTCGGACCAAAGTCAAAGTCCTTCTCTGCTATTGTGAATCCCAGAATCTGGTACATCGATTTTCTGAATTCCGGATGACTTCTGGTCAGACAGTGAAACAGCTCATGAGCCATCAGTTCCTCTATTGCAGGACGGCCAAAGGTAAAGACATCGTCCTTCAGATAAATCTGCGTTCCATGGGTAAACGCTGCCGCGTCCAGTTCCCCCTTCATAGTCGTTTTGACAAAAACAATCTCGTCAATAACAGGAAGCGTATACCCCCGCTCTCTACAGTGCCTTTCAATCTGCATCATTGCACTGGTCAGTATCTCCTTCTCTTCCTGTGTGAAATCTCTTGTCTGTTTTGCCGTAAGCGCTTCAAGTTCCTCAAGACGGGCTCCTTTTTTCTGCATCCTGTAGTCCAGATCCAGCTGATTCAGATTCTCGTAATAGCTTCGGTTAGACAGAAGAAGCTCTGCCGCTTCCGCTGCATCTGCAAACCGGAATCTCAGACCACTGGTTTTTTCACTGACCCCCGCCGCCAGAATTGTCATACAGAGAAAGGCGGCCAGACAAAAGTATGCAATTTTCGTTCTCATTTCTGCTCCTTTCGTTCCATACGACACTGCCAGTTCCGGCATCATCCCCTGACCGGTTGTCAGAGAGAACTATTCAAAGGAATTTCCGGTTTTAGAACAAATCACCGGCATCTGCATAAAATTTATTTAGAACTCCTTCCTGCCGACTCAGGATTATATCACACTTCTCAGATAGAAGTCGATCTTTTTCTTCCAGACCGGTATATACAAAAAGGAAGGGACTGAAACCATTTTTCAGTCCCTTCCCTGTCTATTCATCTGTCCCGTTCAGACGGTATCCCCTTGGGGTAACCATCCTCTCCCCGATACGCCTTGTCTGGCTGTTCCCGATAAAAACCGTCGTAAACATGTCTGCCTGTTCCTGCGAAAGTTCCCGGAGGGACATCACTGAAATGCATTCCCCTTCCCTGCTCACATTTTTCGCCATTCCGCAGATCGTATCCGGAGACGCATGACGAAGGATAATCCGACAGGCTCTCTGCAGGTAATCCGCTCTTTTCCGACTGCCAGGATTATAAAGAGCCATGCACAGATCCGCCTCAGCTGCCAGCTCCAGACGTCTTTCTATTTTGTTCCAGGGTGTCAGCAGATCCGACAGGCTGATAACGGCAAAATCATGTCCAAGTGGAGCGCCAAGGAGCGCAGCGCCGCTGATAGCCGCCGTCACGCCCGGTACAACAGTAATCTCCGTTTCCCCGGCCATTTCGATTAACAGACCGGCCATCCCATAGATTCCGGCATCTCCGCTGCAGATCACTGCAGCGCTGCATCCCTTCCCGGCTGCCTCGAGCGCACGTCTGCAGCGTTCCACTTCACCCCGCATGGGCGTTTCAATGTATTCTTTGTCCGGATAAAGCGGACGGATCAGATTGACATAACCACTGTATCCGACAATCAAGTCCGCCTCCCGGAGAACCCGGGCAGCTGCAGCAGTCATCTGTGAAGGATCTCCCGGACCGATGCCAACCGCATATACTTTTCTCATCTCAGCCTCACTGTACCCGGGTGAGAAACGTCATTTTCTCACCACCGTCAAACATCTGCCGGATATCCAGAATGAACTCCGACACCGTATCGGTTGCCTGATAGAGCCGTCTCTGCGCACAGTAAACCTGTCCGTTCCGGACAGCCTTAAAAGACGAAAAAAGGGAGTTTTTGGCGATCAGATCAGCCATTGAGGACAGCGGAGCATCGATGGCCGCATTATAGATAAGATAGTCCGCTTCTGACGCCTCCACGTAGAAGTTTTCCATGCTCATGGTCATGGAGGAAGATGTAATGCCGGGCGCCGAGGTTTTCTCCGGTACATACACGCCCCCGGCCATCCGGATCATTTCCGGAATGTAATCCGATGGACTGCGGACCACTACGGCACCATTGGCATTAATGTAAAAACAGGCAACAGTTCCTCTCTCACCAGAGGCATCTGTCCATGTTTCCACCCGTGCAGCCTGCTTTTCAAAAAAGCGGTCTGCCTCTTTCCTTTTTCCAAAGAGAATCCCGTAGAGACGAATCCACTCCGTCCGTCCGAGAGGATGAGATTCATAGCTGGAGCGGTCAATCCAGACCGGGATTCCCAGCAATTCCAGCATCTCCATGATTTTCGGTGAATGTCCAATCATGGTAGACTCAACAGCCAGACCGCATCCCTCTCTGACCAGGAGTTCATAATCCGGTGCATCATATTTCCCTGCAAAACGGATTCTGCCCTGCTCCATCGCCTCTCTGGCCCCCTGCACTTCCCATTCCTCCGCACGAATGCTTGAAAAGGCAATCTGATCCAGTGCATCAATGGCATCGACCAGCGACATCGCCGAAGTAGCAGCCAGATAAACGTTTTGAAGTGGCAGACACAGCACCCGGATTTCCGGATTCAGTCCTTCCGGAACCGGCATTCCCTCCGGAACAACCAGAAAACGCTGCCCATCCGTAATCCGGATCAGTGCATATCCGTCTTCATATTCATCAACCGTGAATCCTCTGGCAAATCGTGGAACAGTGACAGACTGCTTCTGCAATCCCGGCACGTCCCCGTCTGATCGTGCATCGACCCCGATATAAAGCGTGTATGTAATATCATGAGGCCTGCTCATCGCCGTCGTCGTCGCCTGAATATCAAAAGACCGGTTGAGCAGAACGGGAATTTCAGCCTCAGACGAATTTTCCTCCTGCTTTGTCGGGTATTCAATCCCGTCTGCGAGAACACGTGTATACCTCGGACTGTCAAACTGAAGACGCGCATATGCCTTCCCGTCTTCAATCCGGACCTCTGTGCAGGTAATCGTCACACGTCCGGAACCACCGCGAACAATAAATGTATCCGGTGTTACCGTTTCACACGCAGCCAGAGAAAACGGCAGCAGAAAAAACAGAAGCAGGAGCAAATTCCTCATTCTTTTCATCTGGCTTCACCCTCAGGCATCGGCTGACTCACGGAGACCCTGTGATCGTACCATTTTCCCTTCGTTCCAAGAATGGCAAGATCGAATTCCTGCTCCAGAAACGGTACCGGAACGTCGAATCCATAGACCGTTTCCGTATATCCGTCCTCGTACGTCACCTGATCCTCCGTCGGCATCAGCAGGCTTGCACCGTCTTTTTTTGCTTCCTCTGCCATTCCGGGAAACAGACTGACAATCTTCTTGGAATTCAGCGAAATATGGATAGTCATTTCCCCGTCTTTTACTGTCAGGGTTCCCTGATTATGCAGTGCTTCATTGACGCGGAACATGCTTGAATCCGTTCTGAAAACAGCCGTATATACACCTTCCGGCAGCGATTCGGCTGGTTCAGCCTGCGCAGCTGCAGCACAAAGGAACAGGACGGCAAGCAGAAAAAGCATTATTCGTCTCATCTTTTTCACTTTTTTTCTTCCTTCATGGCATCCGCCGCATGCAGGACATACAGTTCCTGAACCGCCGGAATACGTCCAAGTCCGGCGATCTGACATGATACGCTTTCAAATACTCCTGCAGACCGGAACAGATTCACCCAGCTGTCCGCGTCTTCGCCGGCCATATCATTATTGGCATGATCCCCTGCCACGACCATCAAGGGCCGCAGAATCACTTTCTTATACCCGGCATTTCTTACAGCCTCGATGACATTCTCACATGCCGTTTCTTCCGGTTCCCCTTCTACTGTCCCGACAAAGACATTCTGATAGTCCAGATCCTTCATCTGGGCCTGCATCTGACTGTAACTCACCTTTGCCGTATGAGATGTTCCATGGCCCATAAGAACAATTGCCACGCCATCATTCGCGGCTTCCTCAATCTTACCGAATCCCGCATCCGCCACTGCTGCAGCTACAACCGCCTTCGCCACTGTCAGTTTATCCGTATTTATCGTGCCTGCATCTCTGCCGACCTGACCAAGCAGCGGTTCAGATACCGTTACAGACTCAAATTTGTCAGAATATGCTTCGACGGTCTCACAGAGCTCATCATATTCCGCTCCGTGCATCAGGAGCGTCGGCTGAATCATCAGCGTTTTTACGCCGTTTGCCACGGCTCTTTCCAGAGCTTTCTGAACGTTGTCAATTTTCTCTCCGTCTCTTGCCTGAATATGGTTGATGATGATCTGGGAGGTAAACGCCCGACGGACACTCCAGTCAGGGTATGCAGCCTGAAGTGCCTCTTCAATAGCGCCGATATCCATAGCACGACTCTCGTTGAAAGAGGTACCAAAGCTGACAACCAGCAGTTCACGTTCTCCGATTTCATCCCCGTTCAGCGGATTATCCTGAGAAGCATCCCCTGTATCCCGGCCAAAGTAATCCGGATCTGCTTCCTCACCGCTGACCAGTTTACGTTGTGCTTCCGTCAGCGCATCCCAGCCTTTTCTGGCTGCTTCAATTTCCGCATCTGTGTTCTCTGTCCACTTCTGTACATAGATGGCATCAATCAGAGCTGCCACAGCATCCGCAGCCGCCTGATCATCTGTTTCAGCAAAAGCATTCATCATGGGGCAAAGCAGCAGCACCGCCACTGCCAGAGACAAAAATCTGTACATTTCGGTGTCCTCCAGTCAATTTCTTTCTGTGAACCGGGAATGTATTTTCTGTGCCTTATGATTCCGCTCTACCGAAGTCTGCCCGATATCAAAAAACTCATCCCGTCAGGGATGAGGATACGTACAAACAGCCCCGCATTCTCTGCGGCGGCATCTGACGGCCTTCCTTCTTCTCTGCCCAAGAAATCCATGCCCGCTGCAGATCAGGCAGGTCTCCTGGCTGAGGATGTGGACATTGCCGTTCCGGCCGCCTTCTCAAGCATCTGCTCAATGGCCTTTGGCCGAAATTCATCCAACACAGTAATGGCTGTTGCTCCGGTTTCACACCGGCTTCCCTTTTCATCCGGGCTGCTCTTTGCACCCGGACACCTGTTCTGCACTATTCACTTTTCATGACGTATTCTATCATGGTTGTCCGATTCCGTCAATGTATGAATCAAGCTGTCGGTTCATTTCCCGGACATAAGGGAACAGGACGGAAAAAGATCCGTCCTGTTCCTGAATCGTTTCGGAATCTGTTTCTACTGTCCGCTGGGTGTCAGCGCGTCCATCGGAATAAAGCCTCTGACAGGCCAGTCACCCCTGTACTCCACATATGCCCAGTTCCCCATCACCGAGAGCCAGTCCACTCTGGCGCCGGCCGGAATGGAATACAGCACTGCCTGTGAATTCAGCGGATCGTCCGTCAGCTGCACATACCGCGTTGTCACAGACGGTATGTGGTTGAAATTGAAAGGCGATACACGAGCATTCCGCGGCAGTGAAATTGCCGGAATATAGCCAAAGCGCATATGACCGTTGGAGATGTTGTACTGAATCAGAATCCAGCCTCTTTCCTCTCCGAACACCTGAATCCAGTCATTGGTTGAAACCATGGCCTTTCCGTTTCCGCCCCGGACATACTCCTCACCCGGTCCTGAATATACATCATATTTTTGTCCACCGTCGAAATGGATATTCTGTGCATTCAGTGTACCGGCTGGAATCACGGGAGCCGAGCTGATTTTTTTGCGCATGGCGGAAATACTTTTCGGGAAAACGGAAAATACGAAATACTGGAGATCCGTCTGTACCGTTCCGTCCACATAGACATTTGTATAGTTCGATTCCCATCCGTTGTAGCGGATTCCGTTTGCTTCCACATAAAAAGAGTCCTGAGGAATTCCGCCTTCGTTGACATAGAACACAGCCCGCAGACGCCAGTGACTGCCGCTCTGCTCCCACACGGTCTCGTAGCCGCCTGAACCATATTCCGATTGACGAATGCAGAAAGCAGTATTCAGACGCAGTCCGTTATAGTATGCTCCGGAAAGGTCGAACAGAATAATGTCACCGTCCTGAGGAAGCGGATCGTTCCGTGTCCACTGATAGTTCCAGTAACCGTTATTATACCGGAAAACCACCAGCTTGTTTCTCCCTTCGTGGCTGATCGCCGCAAAACCGTCAAGACTGCTTCCGGGATTGATGAATCCCATTATCTCGTTGCCCGGGTAACGCTGATCGAGATAAGATTCAATCTCGTATGGTGCACCATCCCCCAGTGCAGATACGAAAATCAGGCAAAGCACAAACATGACAAGAAAAAGACCTGCGTGTTTCATCATCCTGCGTACACCTTCTTTCTGATTCAATAACGATTGCTTAGACACGAAAAATAAAGCAACTTTACCAATAGCCGCTGAGGCAGTAAATCTGAGTTCCTTTTGCTCTGGAAAAGGTCTGATCCAACATTTATTTCGCATTCATTTCGAATTGAAGGACTCTCGGGGATCACGCCTGCTGTGCCTTAAGGCCGGCAGTGTTGTTGTCAGCAGAACCGTCGCTGCTGGCGTTTAAGGCATCTTTGGATTGTTGGAGAAGAACGCGGCTGCCAGACTACTGCACCCGGATCAATTTCCTGTTCGACTGAACCCCTGCCTGATATCTCCTGTTTCTGTTTTCCGCTGCTCTGTCGTTCCGAATGAATCCTATTCAGACTTTTATTCAGCGCCGGCAGGAAGCAGATTTATTGCTGTGCCGAAACACCCGGATCAATCTGATTCAGCGGAATCTGCTTCAACTGGCTCTGATCCATCTGAAAGACATTCCCAGAGAATGAATTCTGATTTTCCGAGTTCTCCTCAATTCCGAACTGATCAGACGGCATCTGCTTGAGCGGGCTCTGATCTGTCGGTATCAGATTGGAGGGAACCGTGTTTTCCTG
>CACXHF010000393.1 GCA_902767305.1 uncultured Eubacteriales bacterium | reverse complement strand
TATTATGCGAAGAAGGCGGGCATTGATCCGTCCAAGATCGCTGTTGTTTCGGTCATGCCGTGCACGGCCAAAAAGTTTGAGGCAAAGCGTCCTGAACTTGGACATGACGGCCTGGCGGATGTGGATGTAGTTATCACAACCCGTGAGCTGGCCCGTATGATCAAGGAAGCCGGAATCAATTTCTGCGCACTTCCGGATGGTGAGTTTGACAGCATGATGGGTGAGTCCACCGGCGCCAGTGTAATCTTCGGTGCAACCGGCGGCGTTATGGAGGCTGCTCTCCGGACAGCTTATGAAACCATTACAGGCGAGAAGCTTCAGGATGTGGAATTCCATCAGGTCCGCGGCGTTGAGGGAATCAAGGAAGCCACGATTAAGATCGGAGACAGCGATGTCAGCGTCGCAGTTGCCAGTGGAACGGGTAATGCCAGCAAACTGCTGGATTCTGTCCGCTCTGGAGAGAAGAACTATGCGTTCATCGAGATCATGGCCTGCCCCGGTGGCTGTGTCAACGGCGGTGGTCAGCCGATCGTTTCTGCCGGTGTCAAGATGGAATGCGACATCCGCGCTGAGCGTGCAAAGGCTCTCTACGGCGAGGATCGCGCCAAGGCCCTGCGCAAGAGTCATGACAACTCGGAGATCAAGGTTCTGTATGATGAGTTCCTCGGGAAGCCTGGCAGCCATGTGGCACACGAGCTCCTGCATACCCATTATCAGAAGCGTCCAATGTATACGGAGTAATTATTCACATGAAAAAGGGTTTCCGCAGACAATGCGGGAACCCTTTTTTAATAGGAAATCCGGATCACAATGGGATGAAAACAAGAAGGAGAAAATGATGTTCCAATATGTTGTGTTTTGCTGATAGAATCGGTAAAGACCGTCTTTTGAATTTTTATAATAGAAATTGACATTATTGTATATGTTTACTATAATCAACTAAAAGTGATCGTTTTTGAAAGCGTTAACCGAACCGGAAAGATACAGTCTGATCACATCGGCATGAATCCGTTTCGAAAAAAATCCTGTTTTTGCAGAGCACGAAATGGATACAGCCGTATGACGGGGAAAGATGATCTGAACCAACAGAGAATATCCAATTTTTTCATGCCGAAACAGCCAGAGAAGGGGGAATACCATGTATCAGTTTCCGGAATGTGTGAAAAAAGCATACGAAAGCAGCCCTCTGTCCTATGTCTATTACCAGGTGATTGATGGGAAAGGTATTCCTGTTCTGGTGTCAAACGGTTTTTGCAGGAATACAGGGATCAGCCGGGAGATCGCTTCGGAATGGATTGCCGCGGGAATGTTTGAGCGAATGCATCCGGATGATGTAGGGGTTGTTTCTGAAATCAGTACAGGTTTTATTAATCATACCACGCCATATGATGTTTTCTTTCGCTGCCGTATTGGAAAAGAGTATCACTATTTTCATGCTTTTGGAAAATGGCAGACGATGGAAGATGGAACGGAACTGGCAGTGATCGTCTACATGAACATCACGGAAACCAAGGAAAAAATGTTTTCCGAAAAGGAGCGGTATGAGTGGCTGCGGAAAGATCGCTTCTATACTGATCCGCTGACCGGACTGCCTAATATTAATTACCTTCATGAATTCGCGAATGAGCGTGTTCAGGTTCTGCGCTCGGAAAATAAAATTCCATCGGTCGTTTTTTCAGATGTCTATTCTATGCAGTCCTATAACAACCAGTACGGAATGAAAGCAGGCGATGAGCTTCTCTGCCTGGTTGCAGATACACTTAAGGACCAGTTTCCTGGAGATCTGCTGATCCGGGGTGCAAATGATCATTTTATTCTGGTCACCGGTATTGAAGATAAGAACAAGCTGACCGAAGGCATAGAAAAAGCCAATGAACGGATCAAGCGCGAGGCTCAGGGAACGACCTCTGGCATCCGTACCGGTATTTGTCCGGTAAATGACAGAATGGATATGCGGGATGCACTGGATCATGCCAGACATGCGCTTAAGCGGATTAATGATGACATGACGCGTACCTGGGCTTTTTTTTCCCAGGCAGAGGATGATCAGTACTGGAAGAACCGGTATATTATTGAGAACTTTGACCGGGCACTCAAAAATCACTGGATCAGAGTGTACTATCAGGGAATATCAAGAATTGAAACACAGAGAATATCGGCTTTTGAGGCATTGGCCAGATGGGTGGACCCATCTCGTGGAACCATTTCGCCGGCAGAGTTCATTCCAGTTCTTCAGCGGTATCACCAACTGTATAGATTGGACCTGTATATGCTTGAGGAAGTTTGCCGTGAGATTCCGATACGGAAACAGAACAATCTTCCACTGGTTCCGGTGTCCATCAATTTTTCCAGACAGGATTCAGATCATATCAATATTGCTGCATCTCTCAATGAGATGTATGAACGATATGAACTGTCTCAATATGTGAGCAAAGATTATTTTATCATCGAAATTACGGAGCAGGATGTTGCAAAGGGAACAGAACGTTTCCAGGAACAGCTTCTTTCGATTCGTAAAAACGGGTATCAGCTGTGGCTGGATGACTTTGGTAGCGGCTATTCATCGCTCAATATTCTCGGCCAGTATCAATTTGATCTGATCAAATTTGATATGGAGCTGCTGCGGCATCTGGATGATTACAACGGGGCAAACCGTGTGATTCTGAGAGGACTTCTGTCTATTGCCAAGAAGCTGGGAATTCATACCCTGATTGAAGGGCTCGAGGACGAGGATCAGCTTGCTTTTATTCGGGAAATCGGATGTGAGATGGCTCAGGGATTCTATTTCTACCGGCCCGAACCGTTGGATGAGATCCTGTTCCGGATTAGCGGCGGCCAGCCTATGCGTAACTGTGAGACGGAAGAAGAGCGAAAGGCTTATGAGAAGAAATGGTTTTCATAATCTTCTGATATAAAAAACTGTCTGCACTGCAGACAGTTTTTTTATATCAGAAGAAAGTACTGGGCTGTAACTTACCACCACCAGCGACGGAAAACCTTGAGTTTTCCATCCTTATCCTCATAGAGACCGGTATAACCAGTACGCGGTTCGCATGTCCAATTCCGGAGAAGATCTTCTTTGGAGATCTTTCCATCTCTGTAAAGCTCGAGGAGATAGGCATTATTATTGTCTTCCCATGGATCAAAGGGCTTTTTTCTGCGGTACTGACTCGGATGTTCTGATTTGTAATCGGCAAACTCTTCCGATGTCATACCCTCAAAGAGCTTGATGTACTGCTTCGGAATGTATCCTTCGCCCAGATCGGTGGATACGCGGTAACAGTCGCCTTCCTCACCCAGAATAGTAACGGGCGCTCTTTTGACGATCTGTCCACGGCTGGGGTACATTTCCTCGGGACTCTTACGTACATTGACCTTTGTGCCTGTACAACAACCAAAGCAGGGATATTCTACGGCACATGCAACGGATATACTGAGAATGAATAAGCACAGGAGTAGAAAGCCCAGGAGATTTTTACGGTTTGTCATATGAATCCTCCCTGTTCTGTATAAAGATATTTTGAACAACGTTCATCTGACTATATTATAACATTCCGACAGAGACAGGACAAGAGAAAAAACTCTGACAGAAAGATCCTTCCTTTCTGTATTCGCAGTTGTGCCGGTTTTGCTTCTGTAAGTTTTAATCAAGTTTTGAAAAAACATCATAACCGATTATACTGACTATAAATGAATACCCAGCCTGAATGAAAGTCACAAATGCAATCCCCCTCATGCTAGATCTGGGTAAATGAACACACATCCATGGCTGGGTTTAAAAACATGAACAAAAAATTCAGATAGTTTTTTGAACTTGAAAAATGCTCTTCATAAGGAGGGATTTTTAGCAACTTGAATTAATTGGCTCAGTTATTTAAGAAATTGATTAAATCTTCAGCTTCGGAAAATGAAAATGGAAAAAGGAAGGGGGTGTCTTTTTGCGGATTGGAATATCATGTCTCTGTCATATGCCGGAAGCAGAGTGTCAGCTCAGGGCGTTCTGCCGGTGTACTTTTTGAAAGTAAAAGAAATAATACGACAGCTCAATGATGCAGCAGCAGGTCCACCCGACAGGGTAGCCAAAGCCAACCCATCTTGGGGTATTGGAGATGAAGTGAGTCAGAACATAGAGGTAGGTCTGACGGATTGCGACAAAGGAGAGAAGCATGATGACCATGGGACCTTTAGAGTCGCCACGGCCGCGCAGCGCACCGGCAAGAACGTGATTAATACAGTTGAACAGGGTGAAAAAGATATTCATGTGGAGAAACAGAACGCCGAATTCAATAACGGAGGTGTCGCTGGTGAACAGGCCGACCGACTGGGGAGCAAACAAAAAGAGCACGAGTGTGATAAATCCGGTCACAACCATGGAGGTCAGAACCACGGTTGTTGTGCCGCGATTAGCTCGGTCTTCCTGCTTTGCGCCGATATTCTGGCTGACAAAGGTGGTGGCTGCCATGGCCATGCTCTGCATGGGGAGCATCACGAAAGAGTCCAGCTTGTTATAGCAGCTCCATCCTGCCATGCAGCTGGAACCGAAAAAGTTGATATAGGACTGAACAAAGATATTGGAAAGCGAGGTGATGACAGACTGGATAGCGGCAGGAAGGCCGACGGAAAAAATGCGTCTGAGTGTTGAAAGATTGAGCTGCATGTCCCTGAAGGTGAATCGGTAGATGTCATGAGTCCGGGTCAGCAGAAGAATGACCAGAAACGAAGAGATAAACTGTGAGATAATGGTTGCATATGCGACACCTGCAATACCTGCTTTAAAAACAAGGACGAAGAAAAGGTCCAGAATAATATTCAAAACGCTGGTGAGAATAAGGAACAGGAGAGGACGCAGGGTGTCACCGACAGCACGAAGGATGCCGCTTCCGATATTGTATATAAGAAGTCCGGAGATTCCGGCAAAATAGATGGTCAGATAGGTAGTGGCCTCATCCAGTACGTCATCTGGGGTTGACATAAATCGGAGCATGGGACGGACCAGAAGGACACCGGCAAGAGTAAAAAGAATGCTCAGAATGAAGGTAGAAGTGAGCGTTGTCTCAATGGAAGTGTGCAGTTCCTTGTAATTCTTTGCACCAAAGTGAAAACCGATGACGACACCTGCACCGATGGAAAATCCGTTAAAGAAGAACACCAGCATATTGATGATGACGGTAGTGGAGCCGACAGCAGCCAGCGCTTCTTTTCCAACATAGTTCCCGACAACGATGGAATCAACTGTATTGTACAGCATCTGGAAAACGTTTCCGAGCATGAGCGGCAGAGAAAAGAGAATGATCTGCTGTAGAATAGGCCCGCTTGTCATGTTACGGGCAGATGTCTTCCTGGATTTCTGATTCATTAAAATAGCCTCCGGAACAGATATGTCACTGGATTATAGTCGAATGAAACAGGGAATGCAAGCGGCAGTACAAAGATTTTCAGAGGTTGATTTGCCGACAGGCAAGCCCGAACTGAATGCGAATCTTTTTCTGATAAAGTGTTTATCACATTTGGATGATGTCCGGATGCAAAAACTGAAAAACAGGTGCGATAGAAAAACTGAAAGGAAACAGTTGGATGCAGGCAGAAATCTGTGGTAAAATGAATATCATATTTTCATCAGATACAGGAGATAGAGCGATAAGTGCCTGATCTGGGAAGGGATTGGATATGACTAAAAGCAGAATATTTGTAATGATTCAGTCTGTTCTGTGTTTTCTCATTGTGATCCTGCTGATAAATGCGGCTGTCGGCATTTTTCTGGAGGGAGCTGCATGGAAGGCGGAACACCCACTTGACTGGATTTATACAAGGGAGAAAGTGACGAACCGTCTGATTCCGCTCGTTCCGCTGATTTTTTTGGCCTTTGGCATGACCATTAGCGGGATTCTCCTGGAAGTGACAAAAGATTTTCGTCAAATGCCCGCCAGAGACAATGAACTGACACGGAATCTGGTGGTCATGCGAGTGTCTCAGCCGACTGAGTCGATGAAAAAGGAGGCTGCACTTCAGAAGAAACTCCGGATTGGTGGATGGATGCTGTTTGCACTTTGCATGATTCCCATACTTCTATACGTTACCAAAGCGGACCATTTCCCCAGGAATGCAGATCTGGAAAAGGTGATTGGCGCGTTGGTCCTGCATGTCCTGCCCTGGACTGTGATCGGCATTGGTTGTCTGATGGGTTCAACAGTTCTCCAGGAAAGGAGTATGTTGCGGGAAACTTTTGAGGCATCTGTCCGGATGAAAGAGGAAAAGGATGCAGGTATTTCTCCGGCAGAGCAGGAAGTAGTGGTTCGAAATACAAAGACCTTGAATATTGTCAGAATGCTTTTCCTGATTGCGGCGGTTGTTTTCATTATTGCCGGCGTCTTCAATGGCGGTGCATCTGCAGTTCTGAGCAAGGCAATCAATATTTGTACGGAGTGTGTTGGACTTGGATAATATGAAAACATCATGGTGGAAATCCCACCGCCCCACGACAAGAAGACTGATTCAGTTGTACAGCGCACTTCTGTATAATGCACATATCCGGGGCTTTATTGATGGGGAAATCTATCAGGGAAAGGCAAAATTTGCCTGCGTTCCCGGGTTTAACTGCTATTCCTGTCCCGGTGCCATAGGTGCCTGCCCGCTTGGAGGCATCCAGAATGCGCTGGCTTCGGTTGGACATACGGCTCCCTGGTATATACTGGGGATAATCATGCTGTATGGACTGATTCTTGGACGGACGATCTGCGGCTGGCTCTGTCCTCTCGGACTGATCCAGGAACTGCTCCACAAGATTCCAACGCCAAAGGTGAAAAAGAATCGGATTACAAGGGCACTGTCATATCTCAAATACATCATTTTTGGCGTGTTTGCAGTGGTCATTCCATTATGGTACGGTGTGGCGCATGGCATATCGGTCCCCGGATTCTGCAAGTATATTTGTCCGGCAGGTACGTTTGAGGGAGCGATAGGCCTGCTGTCCAATCCAGTAAATAGCAGTAAATTCTCGATGCTCGGCATCCTGTTTACCAGAAAATTTGTCATTATGCTGATTATCGGCCTTGCCTGCGTTTTCTGCTATCGCAGTTTCTGCCGTTTTATCTGCCCGCTGGGTGCAATTTACGGTCTGTTCAATAAATTCTGCATTGTTGGTGTAAAAGTTGATCAGAACCGCTGCAACCATTGCGGAGCATGTGTGCGCAGCTGTGGGATGGATGTTCGGCAAGTAGGGGATCATGAGTGTATTAACTGCGCCAGGTGCATGGAAGTTTGTAATCAGAAGGCGATTTCCTTCAAGGCTGGTGACTATACTCTGATTGCTCCGAACGGCGGCTGCACGGGTGAACCCAAAGATGTCGGACAGAAGAGACGTCGTCTCGGACGGATTCTCTGGACTGCGGCTATGGCAGTCCTCTGCGCGGCTCTGGTATGGTTTAATTTCTTGGATCCTTCCGTGAAAAAACGGATTGCCAGACAGGAAGCAGCGGAAAAAAGGAAAAATGCACAGGCCACTATTCAGATGATAACTCCGCGGCCGACGGTATCCGTTGTAACTACTGCATCTGCAACAACTGCTGAACCTGCTCTGTCTGCACCTGCAGAGACTGCTGAGCCCGAACCGGCAACAACTGCTGAACCTGCTCTGTCTGC
>CACXHF010000392.1 GCA_902767305.1 uncultured Eubacteriales bacterium | reverse complement strand
GCTCGTGGAGAACTTGAGATAACCACATTGAATGAGATGTATCTGAATGACGGACTGCTTAATGTTCAGTTGCTTGGACGTGGCTTTGCCTGGCTGGATACTGGTACGGTGGACAGCCTTGTTGATGCGGCAGATTTTGTTCGAATGGTAGAGAATCGCCAGAGTATCAAGATCAGTGCACCAGAGGAGATCGCCTTCAGGAATGAATGGATTTCAAAAGAGAAGCTCCTTGAGTCGGCTGCACGCTATGGGAAAAGTCCGTATGGGAAACATCTGAAAGCGGTTGCTGAGGGAAAGGTACGATACTGATGAAACGTATAGATACGGTTCTTCCTGGTGTATGCATACTTGAGCCGCAGGTTTTCGGAGATCATCGCGGATATTTTATGGAAACCTATAATCAGGCTGCTTTTGAAAAGCTTGGAATCCATACGGTATTTGTTCAGGACAATCAGTCTTTCACGAAAAAGCGTGGAACATTACGGGGAATTCATTTTCAGAATAATCCGATGTCGCAGGCCAAACTGGTTCGTGTGACAAGGGGTGTAGTACTGGATGTGGCCGTTGATTTGCGGCGGGGAAGTCCAACTTACTTGAAATGGACTGCTGAGGTACTAAGTGCGGATAATAAACGAATGCTTTTTATTCCGCGCGGCTTTGGCCATGGATTTAAAGCACTCAGCGACGATGTCGAGTTTGTATATAAGGTAGACAATCTTTTTTCGAAAGAAAATGACAGAGGAATCCGTTTTGATGATCCCGCCATTGGAGTTGACTGGGGAGAAGTTGCAAGGGAAAATCTATCAGAAAAAGATCTTTCATCTCCATTGCTTGCAGATTCAGACTGTAATTATGTATTTGATCTTCGGGAGGAAGAACGCTGATGACGATTATTGTGACCGGGGGAGCTGGATTTATTGGCTCCAATTTTATTTTCCACATGTTAAAAGAGCATCCGGAATATCGGATTGTGTGTCTTGATAAGCTTACCTATGCGGGGAATCTGTCTACACTGGCACATGTTATGGAGAACCCCAATTTTCGCTTTGTGAAGGCGGATATCTGCGACCGGGAAGCAGTGGAAAAACTCTTTGAAGAGGAACATCCGGACATGGTGGTCAATTTTGCCGCAGAGAGCCATGTTGATCGCTCAATTGAGGATCCGGGAATTTTTCTTCAGACAAATATTATGGGCACGGCAGTTCTGATGGATGCATGCCGGAAATATGGAATCAAACGGTATCATCAGGTGTCAACGGATGAAGTATACGGAGATCTTCCGCTTGATCGTCCGGATCTTTTCTTTACGGAAGAGACTCCGATTCATACGAGTTCTCCATACAGCTCAAGTAAGGCCGGGGCGGATCTGCTGGTTCTGGCTTATTACAGAACCTATGGTCTTCCGGTCAGTATTTCACGCTGTTCCAATAATTACGGACCTTATCATTTCCCGGAAAAACTGATTCCACTTATGATTGCCAATGCACTTGCAGATAAACCGCTTCCTGTGTATGGAAAAGGGGAAAATGTTCGGGATTGGCTTTATGTTGAAGATCATTGCCGGGCGATCGATCTGATTATTCACAAGGGACGTGTCGGAGAAATCTATAATGTGGGCGGTCATAATGAAATGCGGAACATAGACATTGTACGGATTATCTGCCGTGAGCTTGGAAAACCGGAAAGCCTTATCACTTATGTGACGGACAGAAAAGGGCATGATATGCGTTATGCGATTGATCCGACAAAGATTCATAATGAATTAGGCTGGCTTCCGGAAACACGATTTGAAGATGGAATCAAAAAAACGATTCAATGGTATCTTTCGAATCGAGAATGGTGGGAAACAATTATTTCCGGTGAATACCAGAACTATTACGAAAAAATGTACGGCAATCGCTGAATGAAAACAGGATCTGGAAGATCAGAATAAAACGGTACTGATTTCCAGATCCTGTTACTGTCAGGAGGGTATATGAAGATACTTGTTACAGGAGTGTCAGGACAATTGGGACACGACTGCGTTAACGAACTGATCAGACGGGGACATCAGGTGATCGGTTCTGATATACAGGAACACTATTCAGGGGTGCAGGACGGAACGGCTGTAGTCAATGCGCCTTACTGTCAGATGGATATTACAGATCAGGAGACGGTTGAGATAATCATAAAAGAAATTTCTCCGGATGCAGTGATCCATTGTGCGGCCTGGACAGCGGTAGATGCTGCGGAGGAAAAAGATAATTTTGGAAAAGTTTATGCGGTAAACGTCCAGGGAACAAAGAATATTGCATCTGCCTGCAGAGATAACCATGCTGTCATGATGTATATCAGCACAGATTATATTTTTGACGGCAAAGGGACGGAACCGTGGAAACCGGATTGCGAGCGGTATAATCCAATCAATGTATATGGCCGGACGAAGTTCGAAGGGGAGCAGGCCGTACGCAGCTTGCTTGATAAGTATTTTATTGTTCGAATTGCATGGGTGTTTGGAAAAAATGGAAAAAACTTTATCCGTACCATGCTGCGTCTTGGTGAGACAAGAGATACTTTGCGCGTTGTAAACGATCAGATTGGAACGCCTACATATACACTGGATTTGTCAAGACTCCTGGCGGATATGATCGAATCAGATCGCTATGGCATTTATCATGCGACAAATGAGGGCGGCTATATTTCCTGGGCGGAATTCGCCAGAGCCATTTTTGAGCTGGCGGACATGAATGTAAAAGTGATTCCGGTTTCCACGTCCGAATATGGAATGTCGGTGGCACCAAGACCACTGAACAGCCGCCTTGACAAGACAAAACTTCGGGAAATGGGCTTTGAACCTTTGCCGGCCTGGCAGGATGCCTTGAAACGTTTTATCGATGAACTCAAAGAAGAAAAAGGAATGAAATGACGATGAGTCTTTTACTTCATATATGTTGTGCTCCGTGCTCAATTGCCTGTATTGAGACATTGAGAAGCGAAGGAATAGAACCATATGGCTACTGGTATAATCCCAATATTCATCCATACACAGAATATCGGATGCGCAGAAATACACTTGTCGATTATGCCAAGAGCATACACCTTCAGCTGCAGCTTAATGACGAGTATGGACTCCGACCGTTTGTGAAGGCGGTAGCAGATGATATTGACGGACGCTGCCTTGAATGCTATACCATGCGGATGTTTGAAACGGCCAGATACGCAGCAGAAAACGGCTATTCCCAGTTTACCAGTACACTGTTTATCAGTCCCTATCAGAATCATGAACTACTCAGAAAAACGGCCGGGCAGGCGAGTGAACACTATGGAGTAGAGTTTCTTTACCGTGACTTCAGGCCTTACTTTAAGCAGGGACAGGATCAGGCCAGACAGCTTGGATTATATATGCAGAAGTATTGCGGGTGCATTTTTTCTGAAGAAGACAGATATTTGGCTGCAAAGCGTCGCAAAAAAGCTTTGCGGGAGAAAAACGCCTCTCAAT
>CACXHF010000391.1 GCA_902767305.1 uncultured Eubacteriales bacterium | reverse complement strand
TATGCCTAATCGGTGCGTTTGTCAATACATCGTTTTCGTAAAACTGTCAAAAAGCATCAGAAATTGAAAATTTGTTTTGAAATAACAAATTCAGACTTAAAAATTGCTCATTCTTCCTAAATATTAATAGGTAAAAAGCGAACAAAACAGGGAACAATAAATGAATTTTCCGGAAATCCGGAGAATAAGGCCAACGAAACAGAAATCGTTTTAGCAGTTCAGGACTGCGACTGTCTTCCCTTCAAGCAATGTTCCAGGAACGAAGGTGATTTCACTGCCGGCTGTATTGGGCTGCTCAATGATGTCAATCAGGCGGTCGGCAGCTTTTTTCCCCATCTCAGATGTATTCTGTCGAATAGTGGTCAGCCTGGGCTTGAGATGCTGAATCATCGGAGTTCCGTCATAACCGGCGAAGGATATTGTTTCT
The DNA here is from genome assembly GCA_902767305.1 of uncultured Eubacteriales bacterium. Classification (GTDB taxonomy): domain Bacteria; phylum Bacillota; class Clostridia; order Christensenellales; family Aristaeellaceae; genus Ventricola. Next base: position 2,683 of record CACXHF010000391.1, on the reverse strand, counting down.
CCGATGACCAGACCTGATTTGGATGCAGCTTCAATAGCGCCCAAATAGGAGACGTCGTCAGGGAGGAGAATATAGGTGGGCGGGACAGGAAGAGAAAGAAGGCTGATTACCAGCTCGCGGCATTTCCTGCTGTCCAGATATTTTCCTTCGAGAACATATTCCTGTGGGACCGGAAGAGAGTGAGCGACCATGGTTCGGTAGAAACCGGTAATCCGATGCTTTGTGACAGAGGAAGTGTTCTCTCCATGAATATAGGCGATACGGGTATGGCCGCGTCTGATGCCGAATTCGGTCAGATCCTGAATCCCCTTGGTGTTTTCTGAGACTACAGAAGGGCGTGTTTCAAAAACGTGATCAATGCTGACACTGGGAACATCGCTGTAAATCAGGTCATGGGTTTCCTGAGAGAAGAAATCCACACCGGCAAGGCATACACCGTCCACATTCCGGTAACGGCAGTGGTTGAGATAGGACATCTGAGTGCTGCCGACATTCCGATTGATGAAAGTCATGTCATAACCCCGGGATTCACATTCGCTTTTAAAAGCATTGATGACCTCAGCAAAAAAAGGATGAGTGATGCCGCTGGAAGCGTTTTCATCGAAGAGAAAGCCGAGATTATAGGAGCGGTTTGTTTTCAGTGCGCGTGCAGTCGCGTTTGGGTAGTAGCCGATGGACTGGGCAACTTCCATGACAAGACTCTTTGTTTCCGGACTGATATCACCATAATTATTGAAAACCTTGCTGACGGTGGAAACGGAGAGACCAGCTTTTGCAGCAACATCTTTAATTGTGATTCCCATGTGAACGCCTCCTTTTGCATATCGGGATATCACTATTATGCCAATGGTATTAACGGTAAATATAAAAATCAGAGGATAAATCTGAGGTCTACTGAAAAACAGAGTCGGAGCGGAATCAGCACTGAGAACGCTCTGTTCTTAGTTAAAGCTGGATAGAATCGAAAAGGCTAAAACGTTTACGTAAGTAAGGAAAATACGGTCAAAAAACACGGAAATATGAATTGACAGAGGGAAAAGTGAATGCTAGAATACGCATATCTTATCCGAAAACGTTTTAGAATGTCAAGAGCTGAAAGGGGACGATTTCGTGAATTACGGATTTTTTGATGATCAGGCTAAAGCGTTCATCATTACCAGACCAGATACTCCATATCCATGGATCAACTATCTGGGGAGCAGTGATTTTTTTTCACTGATCAGTAATACATCAGGCGGGTATTCCTTCTACAGGGATGCACTGATGCTTCGGCTGACGCGCTACCGTTACAATAATGTTCCGACAGATGCAGGCGGAAGATATTTCTATATCAAAGATGGGGACACAATATGGAATCCAGGCTGGCAGCCGGTTAAAACACCGCTGGATTCTTATCGCTGTGAGCATGGACTTGGTTATACGCGCATCACGGGAAGCAAGAACGGCCTCATTGCTGAGCAGACGGTAATGGTGCCTCTGAATGCACGGGCAGAAGTGACGAAGCTGACGCTTCGCAATGACAGCAGCGAGGTCAAACAGATCGGCCTGTGGTCGTTTGTCGAGTTCTGTCTGTGGAACGCATGGGATGACTGCACCAATTTCCAGCGAAATTATGCCCTGGCAGAGATGGAGTTTGAGCGTGACGGTGCGGTTATCTATCACAAGACTGAATACAGAGAACGTCGCAATCATTATGCTGTATTTGCTGTCAATCGGCCGGTAAACGGGTTTGATACAGACAGGGAAACGTTTATGGGACTTTACAATGGCTTTGATCATCCTGAAGCGGTTGAGGCAGGGGAAGCCCGAAACAGTGAGGCACATGGATGGGCACCCATTGGAAGTCATTTTTTCCGTCTGACCCTTGAACCGGGTGCGAGTGAGACCTTCGTGTTCATGCTGGCCTATTGTGAGAGTCCGACAGACGCTAAATTTGTGGCCCCCGGGGTAATCAACAAGACGGATGCTCACGAAACGCTTGCCAAATATGAAACAGCTGAACAGTTTGATGCAGGTCTTGCAGCGCTTCGTGCTCACTGGGAGCAGCTTCTTGGTACCTTTACCATTAAATCCGGAGATGAGCGCCTCAATCGTCAGGTCAATATCTGGAATCAGTATCAGTGCATGATCACGTTTAACATGAGCCGTTCTGCTTCGTATTTTGAGAGCGGTATCGGACGAGGAATGGGCTTCCGGGATTGTTCACAGGATCTTCTGGGCTTTATCCATCTGATTCCGGATCGTGCACGGCAGCGGATTCTGGATGTGGCGGCTACCCAGTTCCCGGATGGCAGTGCTTACCATCAGTACCAGCCGCTGACCAAGCGTGGCAATATGGGAGTCGGAAGCGGATTCAATGACGATCCGCTCTGGCTTATCTGTTCTGTGAGTGCCTATATAAAGGAAACGGGCGATTTCAGTATTCTGGATGAGATGGTGGATTTTGACAATGATCCCTCCCTGGCACAGCCGCTGTTTGAGCATTTGCGTCGTTCTTTCCATTATACCGCCAGCCACAGGGGACCGCACGGTCTGCCGCTTATCGGTCGTGCTGACTGGAATGACTGTCTTAATCTCAACTGTTTCTCTGAGACGCCGGGTGAAAGCTTCCAGACGGTTACCAACAACGATACGGGTATTGCCGAAAGTATCTTTATTGCAGGAATGTATGTCTATGTAGCAG
>CACXHF010000390.1 GCA_902767305.1 uncultured Eubacteriales bacterium | reverse complement strand
TTCATTCCCATTTTATGCATTGCTGCAGAAGTGATGCCGTTGCTCTCCTCAATGGCGTACACATGCGGCCGCACCTTCCGTGTAAAGAAACGCCGGTCATACTGACGGGCCTTCATCATGACGGAGAAGTACGCCAGCTGCGCAGCGCGCTCATCAATATCAAGGCCCCAGATATTATGCTCCACGATGCTGAGCACTGCCTTATGTGCGGAATAGCCGTAAGCCTCATAAATCTGCACCAACACGTCGAACATATACGCCAATATATGTCCACTCCCTTGACAGGGATCGATGGCTAAAATATCTTCTGGTTTCAGTTTCGCATATTCTTTCCGAATTTCAGCCAGTTGTACCTGTACCTCTGGCTCCTGCTCCGCTTCTTCCAGATAATAATTCCAGCGTCCTTCCTCTTTCTTTACAGAACCGCCCTCATTATGTTTCGGAAGAAATAAGTCTGCATGTTCCGGATGTCCTTCCAACCACAGACGCCCAAGACTGTTCTCTACCATGTAACGCACAATCCAGTCCGGTGTAAATAACTGGGTTGCCGCCGGAATGTTCTCTTTCCTGATCTTAATATTTTTCTTCAGATTTGCGAATACCTGATCTTTTGGTTCTGTATTATAATACTGATACAACCAACCGATGATCTGCACTTGATCGGTCCAGTCCTTTTCTGGAATCATGGTTATCATCTGTTCAATCACACTTCCCTCACGCAAAAGGTTATCAGGGAAGAGAAGTTCTGTATAATCCGAAATTTTCTGAAACATACCCGGCAGAATCTGATTTAACGCATTGCACTGGGTAATGATCAGATACTTGAACAACGCATCATTGTCATTGGCGTTTTTCAGCTCATAAACTTTTTCCAGATCCAGTCCATCTAGTTCCAGATTGATGGCTTCGGTCAGAATCTGTGGTTTGAATGCATTGTCCTCATCCGTAAATACACGCACACGGGAAGGAAGGTAACCGTTTACCTCCATGAACCGCAAAGCAGAGAAACGATTGAACCATGTATAAGCAACCTCTTCCATCACTTGCTCATAGTTCTTTTCTCTGATCAGAGTAATCAAAGCCCGACGTTGTTTTTTCTCTTCTGTAGACAGAATACGACCATGCACACTTGCAGCATTCTCATCACCATATCCTTCTTCTGTAATTTCATATAATGCAGCTCTCTGGCTTACACGGGAAATCAATTCCCGTCTGGCCCAGACAGCATATTTCTTAATTGCATTTTTATCCATAGCAAACCTCTTACTTCAATTGGATTCCATCGCAGTTTCGCAACAACTGCTTTAACTGTTCCCGCACTTTCTCCACATATGTATCCACATCCGCTTCACTTTCCAGACGCTTTGCCGGGAAGATGATCTGACGATTGTAGGATTTGATAATCTTCTTTGGTTCATCGTTCTTTTTGATTCTATATCCGCCGGTTGTTTCCCGAATCTGTATCTCCTGAGAGACTGGTTCTGATGAGGTAAGCAATGTTTCCAGACGATCCACTGTACTATCTTTGTATTGTAACATAGGAGGAACCAAACCATCTAATAAGGCAAGACTGTCTTGTTCCTTCACCTGCTCCCGCTTCTGGGCATAAAAGTGATCGGCTTTGTTTACGATATCTTTTGTCTTCACGTCTCCCTGAGATACCTGATGCACTGCTCCCATACACTGTGTGATGATGTCATTGACTTCGCTTCGCTTTGCTTCCAGCAGACGTTCATGACCTTTGCGCACTGTTGCCATGAGATCATTCAGTTCCGGTATTTTTCGATAACTGAATCCACCCTGTACCAGTATGATTCGGCGAATTTCATTCAAGGCAGCATTTGCTTCCGGTTCATGAGACAGGTAATCCAGTTCATTTCGAAGTGCCTGTTCCATGTCAGCCGCTGCGTCAAAAATCTGTACCTGATTCTTGAAGAATCCCTCCACATCCTGCAATGCCTCTTTGCAGTCGAATAGATTATCTTCCCGTTTCAAAACACGATCGATCAGCGCAATATTGTCTGTTCTTTGAGAGAGAATGTCTGTCATCAACGTGATTGCCTGTTCTACCTTTGGACGATCCGGATATTTTCGGCCATTGCCATAATGGGCTTCCAATTCTCCATAGTGGGCTTTCTGTTCTTCCAGTTTCTTTGTGATAAATGTAACCAGTCCATCTTCATCATCCGGTACATCCATGACATCTAAATAGTCTCTGAGTAATGCCCGCACCTGTTTCATTTTGAGTGCTGTGACCACCTGGCGCCTGGAAATTCTGGTTTTGCCGATTTCCGTTCTTTTGCGCAGCATATCCGGCAGTTTTGGGTTAGTGGGCTGGATGGTAGCACCGCCATACTTGATGGTGACTTTTTGCTGTGCAATCAACAGTGCCACCACAGCAGCAATGTCAATCTCTCTCCACCCATAAGGAATACCCTGGTATCGGCTCTGCACATCAAACATCGAGGTCGGCAGTTTGGTGCGATCCTGTACGATCAGATACTCCTCTACCTTTGCTGCCGCATCACGGTTTGGCTCTGTACCGGCAAGGTATGTC
>CACXHF010000389.1 GCA_902767305.1 uncultured Eubacteriales bacterium | reverse complement strand
TATCTCCCCTCCTGGGATCCGGACTTTTCCATTTATAAATGGTACACCGAGCAGGATGAGGCTGCCGATGAGACCCTGATCTACGCCAATTTCCAGGGAATGGATCCGAATGAGGAATGCGTTGAGATCAATGTCCGCCGCAACTGCTTCATGCCCTCTGAAACCGGCATCAGCTATATCACGCTCTCCGGCTTCAGCATCAGCAAGGCAGCCACCACCTGGGCACCGCCCGCCGCCTATCAGGACGGCATGGTCGGCCCCCACTGGTCCAAAGGCTGGATCATTGAGGACTGTGAACTGAGCAACAGCCGCTGCTGCGGAATTTCGCTGGGCAAGTACTACGATGAGGTCAACGACCATTTCTTTACCTATAAACATGTAAAGACGCCCACGCAGATGGAGCGGGATGCGGTCTGCCGGGGCCAGTATCACGGATGGCTCAAGGAAAACATCGGCTCCCACATTATCCGCCGCTGCGACATTCACGACTGCGAGCAGACCGGTATTGTCGGACGCATGGGCGCTGTTTTCAGCACCATCGAGGACAACCATATCCATCACATCAACAACATGCAGCAGCTGGCCGGTGCCGAAATTGCCGGCATCAAGCTCCATGCCGCCATCGATGTCACGTTCCGCCGCAACCACATTCACCACTCCACCATGGGCATCTGGTGCGACTGGCAGGCCCAGGGAACGCGGATCACGCAGAATCTGCTGCACGACAACCAGATTCCCACGCATTCCGCCGTCAACGACGTCTGGTCCGTCAATGAGGATATCTTCATCGAGGTCAGCCACGGCCCGACCCTGATTGACAACAACGTTCTCCTCTCCCAGCAGGCCCTCCGTCTCCCCACCCAGGGTGTGGCCGTCGTCCATAACCTCATTCTGGGCTCCATCACCTCCATCGGCACCAATACCGGACATCCGGGCATGAACGGAGAGGCGCGCTATACGCCGTACCACATTCAGCACCGGACCGAAGTGGCCGGCTTCATGACCATCCTGCACGGAGACGACCGGTTCTACAACAACATCTTCGTCCAGCACTGGGATCCTGCCAGCGTCAAATCCTTCTCTCCGGAAAACTACGAGGTGGGAACCTTTGTCTTCGATGCGGACAACTACCCGACCTATGAGGAATGGATCAGCTGGTTCGAGATGGACAAGCCCTTTGTCAATATGGCGGAAAAAGCCAAATATCACTTTTCACACCTTCCCGTCTGGTCCTGCGGCAACGCCTTCTTTGGCGGCGCACGTCCCTGGAAGCATGAAAAGGATGCCCTGGTGGATACCGAGCATGAGATCCGCGTTGAACTGCATGAGGACGCAGACGGAATGCGCCTTGAAACGAACCTTTACGAGTTCCTGGGCGATTTCACGGACCGCATGATCAATACGGAGATCCTCGGAACGGCATTCGAGCCGGATCAGCCCTTTGAAAACCGCGACGGCACCCCCATCACGTTCGACCGGGATTATTTCGGCTCGCCGCGCGGACTCCGTCCTCTGCCGGGACCTTTCGCCTCTGCCGGCGAACTGGAAAAGCCCCTCTGAGCACATGAACTGCAGGCTTCAGACCTAAAAAGAAATCCCATGCATGGCATGGGATTTCTTTATTTTTCCGGGGATTCCTCTTCGTCTGTTTCCTCTGCTTCCTCCTCCACAACGGTTTCCTCTTCGATTTCGGAATCTTCAATGTCGAACACATCCGCCTCGCCTTCAAAAAGGAGGAAGTCCTCCTCCCGGGCCGTCTTGGCCTGGAGAATCATTTCCATCGCATCCACATCAATGGCAAAAGCCAGTTCAGGCGAACCCGAATGGTCACGGATATACCGGGCGACGGCAGCCGCCTCTTTCCGGTTCATCCGGAAGACAATCGCCTGATGCTCTTTTTTCTCAAGGATCGTTTCCTTTATACTCATGCTGCATTCCTCTCTCTGCTTTCTTGCCGCAGGCTTCCCGGTCTGCTGACTGCGCTGCAGCTGTTTACAGATTAACATCCGGCCGGTTCAAAGTCAATACGGCCGCAGGATTCGTCTGCAATGCAGTTTCCCGGGAAAAAGCTTCTTCTGGCATATCAGGGAGAGAGAATATGCCAGATATGTCTCCCGGAATGATTTGCCGAAATCAAATGGATAATACTGTTGATATGGTGTTATCCCACAAGAAAAACGGTATTCCTTATCATCGCAGATCACCTAGCTTTAATGTATCAGGTTGAGACAAAGCGATTAAATGAGCGTGTAAAGCGTAACATTGCAAGATTCCCAGAAAACTTTTGCTTTCAATTAACAAAAGATGAATTTGATAACTTGAGGTCGCAAATTGCGACCTCAAGTGAGGAATATGGTGGACGTAGATATTTGCCATATGTTTTCACGGAGCAAGGAATTGCAATGCTTTCAGCCGTACTGAATAGTGAAACAGCTATAAATCCGGTTTCAGGACATCAGCTATCAGATGGAGCAGAAGGATGACAAGACCAGTATTTTCGAAGGCTGGTGCGATTTCCTGAACTATTTTGATTCCGCAATCCATCTCCGGTTTTCCTTCCTGAATCTGACGGCCGGCGCGGAAAGCTTCGAACAGAGCATTTTGATTCCGGATAAGGATGACGCATTCGATGGCATCCGGCATGAGTATGCTGAAATGCTGCAAAACCAGACGGCAAAGGGAAATAATGGCCTCACTGAAACCAAATTCATCACCTTTGGCATTGAAGCAGACAGCAGCAAAACTGCCAGGCCCAGACTGGAGCGCATTGAGATCGACCTGCTGAACAACTTCAAGCGCCTGGACGTTGCCGCTGCGCCTTTGGATGGAAAAGAACGGTTGAGGCTTCTGCACGATATGTTTCGCATGGATTCCCAGACTGCTTTTCATTTCGAATGGAAATGGCTCCCTTCTCCCGGCTTGAACACAAAGGATTTCATTGCTCCCGGCAGCTTTGACTTCCGGGAGAAGCACAGCTTTGGCATGGCGGCAAATGCAGCTCCCGTGTTTTCGGGTTCAATCATTTTTCTTCTGAAATCCGGCAGTTACATATGCCTGACAGCCCGGAAAAGAAACGTCTTGTCATCCGAGCTCAGCAGTACCGGCTTTTTCCGACAAAATAGCACCGGCAGATAATGCAATGCCCCTCTGCATTGTCTGCCGGTGTCTGCATGTTCCGGTCTTTTTTGCCTACTTTCCAAAGCAGTGGTGTTATACTCAGCGGACCTTTAGCGAGGGAAAAGCTGTTTTCGGTTAACCCGTGAACAGTCCTGTTTCCCACAAATGCACCTCTCCCCTTTTCCACTTATCCACCCGCCCGTATCTCTGCCTGTTTTCCTGGCCTCCAGCCCGGGTTTTCCACAAATTATCCACATTTGCATAAAGGTTATCCACAACCTTGTCCACCACTTTTCCACAGTTTTCCCCTGTCTTTCCCCTGACGCATGCCCTTGACGGTACGGGGACAATCCGCTACAATCAGGCAGACTCCGCCTGAAAGAGTTCCCGGAGGTAACAGATGCCGGCCGGCTCTGTCAGACGGACCGCCCGGTCCTCTGCCCGGCCGGAGCGGGCGAAAAAGTAACCTGGAGGATACAGGAACCGGAAAACCGGCCCGGTCCCTGTCAGAAAAACATGCAGTCCGAGACAAAACAGAAAACGCTCCCCTTTTTCGGCATTCCGCGGATGCTCCCCTATATCCGTCCGTACCGGCTGAATATCGTCATCATGGTGACCCTGGGGATTCTTTCGAGCCTCATTGACTCCATCTATCCGCTGTTCAACCGGCACATCATCAACCACAATCTGGCGGAACAGACCGGCGATACGCTGATGCTGCTGACCGTCCTGTATCTGGTCATTCTCCTTTTCCAGATCTTCACCAATTACCAGTCCGCCTATCTGTGTTCCAAGCTGGAGCTGTGGGTCAACCGGGACCTGCGCAATGCCTCGTTCAGCCACCTGCAGACGCTGACCTTTGACTATTTCAACCGCAACTCCGTCGGCTATATTCACGCCCGGGTCATCAGCGATTCCGGAAAGATCGGCGAAATGTTTTCCTGGCGTCTCATGGACCTGATCTGGAGCGGCAGTTACGTGGTCTGCGTGATTCTGGTCATGCTCCTCACCAATCTCCGTCTGGCGCTGTCCATCCTGCTCCTGGTTCCTGTCGCGGTCGTCCTTGTCACCTTTTTCCGCCGGCGCCTGATCGAGCAGAACCGGCACATCCGTGAACTCAACTCGACCATTACCAGCGACTTCAATGAAGGCATCACCGGGATCCGGGCGATCAAAACCCTGGCCGTGGAAGAGCGGATGAATGCCGACTTTCATGCCCATACGCAGGAAATGCAGGGCGCGTCCATCCGTGCCGCACGCACCTCCACCCTCATCGGGACCTCCATCGCCTTCCTCTCCTCCGCCGCCCTTGCGCTGGTCCTCGGCCGCGGCGGACAGCTGACCATGGAACAGATTATGGAGCTGGGCACCCTCTCCGTCTTCATGTCCTACGCCATCTCCATCATGGATCCGCTTCAGAACTGCATCAATGTCCTGACGGCACTGACCACCATTCAGGTCAACATCGAGCGCTTCACCCGTCTCATGGATACCGAATCCAGCGTGGTGGATTCACCGGAGGTCATCCGGCGCTACGGCGACACCTTTCATCCGAAAAAGGAAAACTGGGAACCGCTTGCCGGCGACGTGGAATTCCGGGACGTCACGTTCCAGTATCCGGACGGGGATGAACCGGTGCTGGAACATTTCAGCCTCAACGTCCGTCAGGGGGAATCCGTGGCCATCGTCGGGGAAACCGGCGCCGGCAAATCCACGCTGGTCAACCTGGTCTGCCGCTTCTATGAGCCGACGTCGGGACAGGTCCTCATCGACGGCAGGGACGCAAGACTGCGTTCGCAGCTCTGGCTGCACAGTCATATCGGCTATGTTCTGCAGACGCCGCACCTGTTTTCCGGAACGGTCCGTGACAATCTGCGCTACGGCCGGCCTGACGCCACGGACGAGGAAATCTGGGAAGCGCTCCGGCTCGTTTCCGCGGATCTCATCGTTGCGCGCATGGAAAAAGATCTCGACAGCGATGTGGGGGAGGGCGGCAGCCAGCTCTCCACCGGTGAGCGGCAGCTTCTCTCCTTTGCCCGCGCCATTCTGGCCGATCCGCGCATTCTGGTCCTCGACGAGGCCACCAGTTCCGTGGATACCGTCACCGAAAAGGCCATTCAGAATGCCATCAAAGCCGTGACCGCCGGCCGTACCTCGTTCATGATTGCCCACCGCCTTTCCACCATTGTGGATGCCACGACCATTCTGGCAGTGCGCGACGGGCGGATTGTGGAACAGGGCACCCATGCGTCCCTGATGCGCCGGCACGGCTATTACTGGGAGCTGTTTACCCGGCAGTATGCCGACGCCGCCATTGAGATGGCCTCATCCGGCTCAGGAAAGGGGGCAGAGGCATGAACAGCACCCGGAAAAACACGGAACCGTATCCGACGCACCTCAGCCTTCTTCTGCGCCTTGTCCGGGGATCCAAGCGCTTTTTCGCGGCAGGCATTGTGTTTGCCTGTCTGACGTCCCTCCTGGATCTCCTCAATCCGCGGATCATTGCCTTTGCGGTGGATTCGGTTCTCGGCAGTGCCGCACCGGACCTCCCCGCCCCGCTTCTCGCCGTGCTCGAACGGATCGGCGGCATCGGGGCACTGCGTTCGCGCATTTCCCTTGTGGCTCTGGCGGTCATCGGCATTGCCGTCCTGGCCGGACTCTCCCGGTACACGTTCCGGATGATGACCGCCCGCGGCCAGGAACGGATGCTGAAGTCCACCCGTGACCTGCTCTACCGCCACATCATCTCCCTGCCGCTCGCCTGGCATAACCGGAACCATACCGGGGATATCATCCAGCGCTGCACCAGCGACGTGGACGTCATCCGTGCCTTTCTCTCCGAGCAGCTCATCGGCCTGGTCCGCATGGTCGTCCAGATTCTCCTGGCCATCGGCTTCATGCTGAGCATTTCCCCGCTTCTCACGCTGATCGAGGCGTTCTTTATCCCGGTTATCGTCCTGTTCTCGCTCTTTTTCCACGTCCGGATCGCCAGAAGCTTCCGGAAAGTGGATGAGATGGAGGGAAAGCTGTCCGCCATCGCCCAGGAAAACCTGACCGGCGTACGCGTCGTCCGCGCTTTCGGACGGGAAACCTTTGAACGGAAACGGTTTGAGGACCAGAATGAGGCCTATACCGGTTTCTGGGATCACCTGATGCGTCTCCTGTCCCTGTTCTGGTCAACGGGCGACATGATCTCCGGACTGCAGAATCTGCTCATTCTGGTCATCGGCGCCCGCTTCTGCCTGAGCGGCAGCATTACCGT
>CACXHF010000388.1 GCA_902767305.1 uncultured Eubacteriales bacterium | reverse complement strand
TTGGTGGGCAGGGATGGATTCGAACCATCGAAGGCGGAGCCGGCAGATTTACAGTCTGCTCCCTTTGGCCACTCGGGAACCTACCCACAATTTTGACAACGCCGAAATTCTAACATAACTCTACTAATGTGTCAATCCCCTATTTTTATTTTCGGAAGAGAAAATGCAGAAATAAAGTCAAAGAAGGTCAGTTGTGAATTGTATTCGATGATTTCTGCTGTTTTTCTGCTTGTTCTTTGTTGTAAACCGGTCCGAGATTGGAATAACGCCTTGTAATCCAGCGGCTGATTCCATCCAGACCCGGATAAATCATTCGTTCTGAGATATTAATATAATCAAGTTTATCCCGTATCTCAAGTTTAATAGACTTTGGAATAACATAGCGTATACATTTGATCCCCTCATGTGTAATTATATCGCTCAGCATCACAGAGGGATTACTTACTACAGAAAAGAGCGCATACTGATTTGCGATTCGATCAATCATGGAGGAAGGTTCAAAGAAAAGAGCAAATGGTTTCTCTGATTGGCTTTCAAGGTCTTTAAGCTTCGGTGAAAGCTTTTGAAGCATGCCGATAGAGAAAACATTCCCACCGGTTCGTTCCAGTTCCTCACGGAATGACTGTGGAAGATAAGGCCTGAAGTCAGGAACGTTCAGACAGAAAATGACTCCGTCGCGGTCATATCTGGAAATATCTTCGGTAGCAAAATGTGCAGCAACTAGAGGCGAATACGTCCAGTCCAGAAGCCTGGTAGGAATGCCGTGATGCTGTGCGACAGTCAGCAGTTTCCATGTTTCCTGACAGTTTGCAAGTTCTGCGTATCCGTATTTCCGGAAACTTCTCAGAATCTGACGTTCCAGCGAAAGGTCGTGTGAACAGACACGATTGAGGGACGGAACCAGCATCCAGTCAGAATCACTGCATCCTCGGTAAATACGACTGTCTCGATAGCGTTTTACCTTAGTGTCCCATACTTCGTCAAAAATGGCTTTCTGCAGATCATCCCAGTCACGCAGTATAATATCTTTCAGCATGTATTCCTCCTGTTCTGCAGGAATGTGGTTTACTTTTTTCTCTTTTACTTCGGATAATCAAACACAGCACAGAGTATTATCAGATCTATTGTCAGTGTCTGTGATGGAGAGAGATCCATTTTCCTGAGCTCATCTGCGCGAAGATCCTGGTTCAAAGGAGTCATTCGCAGGATGTCCGGCCACAGTTCAGGATTGACAGCTGTTGTTTCATGAATATGTTTCGTTTTGATAATTTGCATTTTCATCTGCAGCCGGGCATCTGCCGGGCTTTCTCCCCCCTTCAGATGCCTGGCTTCACGTATTTCCTGCAGATACTCAGCTCCGGGGATGACTTTGATCAGTTTCCCGGATGGCTTGAGAATGCGCCGAAATTCTTCATAATCTGCCGGTGAAAGAATATCCAGAATAATATCAAAACTATGTGTATCGAAAGGAAGATGACGCATATCGGCTACACACCAGAGTGCGTTCCCGGAACTGGCCATCTCAATTCCCTCCCGGCTCATATCCACGCCGGCACATTTGCCGCGGTGTCCTCTGTCTATGAGCGTATTCAGATAGCTTCCGTCTCCGCAGCCGACATCAAGAACCGTATCATTGCTCTGAATCTCTTCAAAAATGGCTGACATGACTCTGTCATACAGACCTGAATCAAAAACACGGCGTCTTGATTCAAACAGGCTTTTCCCATAAGTTTCCGTTGCAGGTCTGCTGAGAAAATTGAAATACCCTTTCCGATTCCCGTTTACCGTATGGCTGTTTTTGCAGATCAGCGACTGTTTCTGCCTTTCATAAGGACAGCCGCAGTGTGGACAGATCAACCCGAAGGCATCCGACAGGGAAAAAGCACGCTCTAATCTTCCACTCATGAACTTCTCCTTATAAAGCCGCTGAACTTCTCATTATAAATCGACAGATGTTTACAGCCTGAATGTATCAAATTGACGTTTTATGACAGATCCACATCGTTCAAAGAAACCATAAAGCTGATCCAGACTCAGCAGAACGAAAATGGAAGACATTTTAAAAACGCGCACGTCTGCGATGCTCATTTTCCTCACAGTATCCACAGGAAAAATCTTCCGGAAACCAGAAGCCGAGACGCTTGCATCTGCCCGGATACGTTCCCCCATCCATACGGACATAGGAGGGACATTCGTCGCAATGAACCAGAAGCAATGGTTTGATCTGCTGCAGTTTATACATCAGTTCTGACAATACATCGCCGGTTTCAGGGAGATCAGAAATACATTTTCTGATCTCTGATTCACTGATCAGTTTCTGTGCCAAAGTAAACACCTCATTTCCATCGGACAGTCATTCAGACTGTCATCATGTACGGTCTGAAAATAATCTGTGCATGAATCGCTCGAGAACAACATCACAGGCAATCAAAGCAAGGCTGAACAGGGTGTAAATTGCAGGCGCAGGAATGAATGAGATTTTGTCCAGTGCAAACTCACAGAAGGCGGCAATGCATACGGTGCCCAGATGTACAGCCGTACAGATGCCAAACAGCTTTTTTTGATGTTTCAGAACAATCAGGATCATTACCAGAATAAAAACGGCACATTCTACCTGCTGAACACGTACAAACCCGATCCGTAGAGTTTCTGCGCGCAGACTCTCAAAAAACATCTGTGAAAGCATAAAGCGGCAGAAGGTCCGAACAAAACGTTCCCCCTTTCCTTCTGTCACACGAGGCAGACTCAGAACGAGCAGAACCGCGGTGATCCCCTCGAACAGAAATACGGCAAGATGAAACTGATCATACATATCCCTGATGCACAGGGGAAAAAACTGAAAACGTTCGTCAAATACCAGGCTGCCCCATCCGAAATCGGAGAAACCTTCAGTAAAACGGGCAATCGCCAGTGCGCAAAAAGTAGCCGGCGTAATCAGGTCAAGGGCAGATCGGATACTGTATCCGTTAAGAAGCGCAGCGGCAGCTGTTCCCGTCACTATCCCGAGAAGCGTGCCCATTACGGAATAGTCATAGGGATTCAAACTGAAAAAACCGCGCATTCTGGTCATATATCCACCGAACAGATATACGTTTCCTCTGGAAAAAACAAAAGCCGCTGCCAGTGAAAACAGGCAGCAAAAAAGAAGAAAACGGCCGGAAAATGTTTTCCGGCTGCGCATCTGTGCGAATAGAACAAGGACAAAGGCCAGCATTGCCAGAATAATGCCGGCCTGATACACAGTGTGAGTCATTTTTTATTCCTCAGGAACAGTTGTTGCGAAATAAATAATGTCGCTGATCGGACGCATGTATTTCTGATCGATGGCATTGACTTTTCGTCCCCCAAAGAGCATTACTGTGGAATTTCCTCCATCCAGATTATAGGCATACTTTACACCCAGTGTTCCGATAAAATCGGTAAATTCCTGCAGATCCAGTCCGCCATCCCGGTTTTCTTCAGGTCCATCTGTCACGACACAGACATATTCGAGCTTTCCATGTTCCACCTGACAGATTGCACAGCGCCGATGCTTGGACTGTGAGAAATGGTAGGAATCAAAGTAATTCGGATCCATCCTTTCTCCGTCAATGATCAGACCAGGTCCGAAATTAAAAGAATTGACGATTCCTTCTCCTTTCGGATCAAATTCCTTTGGATCACCGCTCTTGTACGGTTTGACGATAGTAAAATCTCCATTTTCATCAATCAGCAGAACATCCCGTCTGAACATCGGTTTATTCAGATACATGGTTCCCTGACGGATCAGATAGCTGCCACTTTGCAACTGATACGAAAAATAATCTCCGTTTATTGCAAGAACTGCATTAACTCTTTCTGCTATAGCATTTGCAGGAGCTGTCTGATCCCTGTCGAAGGAATATGCCGGTGCAGTACGCAGCTGAGAGGGATCCTTGATCTTCACTCTGGCAACGTAACAGGTTGTCTTATTATATTCTACCGTTTCAAGATCAACAGTAAGCGATTCATCCTCATAATGCGTATCAGATTTGAACGCTTCAGCTGCAGGAGTCATTCCACCGGAGAGATCAACGGGCAGCGAGGTGCAAAGACCTGTGGAAAAGAGAAGCAGAAAAAGCAAAAAAGAAACCAGACAAATTCGCATCATGGACACTTACTCCTTAAAAGCTACGTAAACATTAGTTCGGAAAAAATCATAAAGCTCAAAATAATGAGGATGTTCTCGCCATGTTCCAGCTGTTGGTCCCCAGTCCCAGAAAAATTCGCAGTTCGGAAGTGCGGCGAGGATTTCGCCTTTCTGATTTTCCGGATAGTTCATAAAAAAACCAAGCCATAAGCGGTCGAGCCATTTCATCCCCATCAACGGAGTCAGATCTTCAATCGGATTATTGGAAAGATTCAAATCTCGAAGAGAAGTCAACCCGGCAAGTGGAGATACGTCCTTAATATGATTGCTGAACAGTTCCAGATATACCAGATGATGCAGATTGGCAATCGGCGAAATATCACGGATCTGATTCCGTCCAAGAATCAGTACTTCAAGATCCGGCAGGTAGTTCAGAAAAGAGATGTCTTCAATCCAGTTATGACCAAGATCCAGGGCTTTCAGCTGTTTGCAATAGCGAAGAACATCGAAATCCTTTTCTGTATGGGGCGGTTCCGGGCTGGATCCGTGAAGAGTGGAAAAAGCTGTCTGATCGGTACGGATGGTATGCTCCCAGATTTGGATTGTCCATCCAAATGTGATATCCGGAAACGTATCGAAAAGATAGGCCATGTTTTCCTTGTTCATCCTGGTGGCGTACATATCTACTTTTCGAAGTTTAGGCATTTTCGGAATGGCATCTGCAAGCTCCTGGATGTTCTCTACTTTGACATTTCCGAAATCAATACTTTCATTCTCTGTATCAAATTCTACTCCACTAATGATGATGGGTTCTGCGCAAGCTGAGGCAATCAGAAGCATCAGAATTATCCAGACGGAGAAAAAACGACAAGCCACTTGTTTCATCATTCCTCGGTTCCTTTTCTGCAGTATGGTATTTCCGGTTGAATAAGACTCTACTCAAATGGCGGATACGAATAACAGACACTTCATATTCCGCATTCCAGTTCTTTTTCAGCTCGCAAAATTGTAGAGGATTTCCCACCTGTTGTCAAGTTCAAATCCGATATCCTGCAGTAAAGCCTGGAACGAAACGGAAGTTTGTCTGCATTTTTACAACTGGATGAGTTCTTCAGAATGAGGAACAGCGTTATTTTTCGAAAGACAACATTCCTGTCGGTGATGAGAGACTGAATGCGAGGTAATACAAATAATCGAGGTTATGTAGCTCCCCTTCTTGGAACAACATGAAAAGTACAGCTGTATACCGGAACAGCAGGAGGAAATGTGAACAATCTAACAGCTTCATTTCTTGACCGTATTTAAAAATCGCGATATACTACCGGTCGAATTCAAATCAGAGGAGGGTTTCTATGCTCAGCAGACCCATGCTTGACCGGACGGCTTTCTTTGGGATCAGCTATTACGCCATACTGATTGTGGCGGCAATTATAATCGGCTATTTTATCAGTTCTTCTCGTGCTCGCAGATACGGTCTTCCGGAGGACATTATTCTCAATCTTCTTATCCGAGGAATTCCACTCGGCATTATCTTTGCCAGACTCTATTATGTGTTTTTTCGCTTTAGTTACTACACAGAGGATTTGCTTTCCATCTTCAATATCCGGGAAGGCGGTCTTGCGATTTTCGGAGGGGTCATAGGTGGCATGCTTGCAGCGTGGAGTGTCAGCAGGCGGGCCAATATCCGTCTGGGCGATCTTCTGGATGCTGTTGCACCTTCTTTGGCCCTGGGACAGGCGATTGGCCGCTGGGGAAACTACATCAATATGGAAGCTTACGGACTCCGTGTCGAGGAGAAAGCACTTCAGTTTTTTCCATTTGCTGTTGAGATTCCGGTGGGTACATTCTGGTACTGGCAGATGGCGACGTTCTTCTATGAGTTCTGCTGGGATCTGACGGTCTTCCTGATTCTCTGGTTTCTGATTCAGAATAATCGCAAACAGAAAGGTGATGTTTTCCGCTGGTATATTCTGCTTTACAGTGCTGGTCGTGCTGTAATCGAAGGTCTTCGCAATGATTCGCTGACTTTCATCAGTGACTTTGTCAGAATTAACCAGATCATTTCCGGTATTCTTGCTCTGACGATTATTCTTATTTTTGCACTTCGAATGCGTGACAGTTTCAGCCTTGTCTTTATACTTCCGGTTGTCACTGCAATCATCGCTTTTGTTGAGGTTGCACTTGGAGAATTCGAACGTAATGCCTATTCGGATCTCTTTTTTATCTCCCAGGCGCTTCTTTTAATTCTGTCAGCCGTCGTTATTCTGACAATGATTGTATGGAATCTGGACTGCAGACATTTTGATGTCCGGTGCTTCTGCATTCTCCTGCCGAATGTCCTCTTTTTTATTGCGCTGTTTGCGTTTGGATTCGGAAGAGTTAATGAGGATAATACATATTTTGTCACATTCAGGCAGATTGCATCCATGATACAGGTCATTCTGTCCGGTTATCTGCTGTGCTATCATTTCTGTCCGCGAAATCTGGCAACCGTTCCTTCCAAAAAGAAACGCAGGAGTTCTAATGAGTAATACGAACGCTTCCCCAATGCCTGTCAGAGACCAGAGTCCTGACATTACAGTTCTTTCCATCAGTCGGCACTTGGGGATCAATACACTTTTGCTTTCAGATGGGACGGAACTTTCTCTGCCTCATGCTTTGTTTCTCAAATGTCCATGGCGTTCCGGTTCTGTTATTTCGCTGGAAGCCTTTCAGAAATGGGTGGAAAAACATGAATATGCCTCTGCTCTCGAACGGGCAGGGCACAGCCTTTCTTCCAGAAATCGAACGGAAAAAGAACTGAGAAAAGCCCTGATCCATGCAGGATACAGTGAGAACTGTGCAGAGAAAGTTGTTGACAGGCTTCGTCGTGCCGGGTATCTTGATGATAGTCAGTATGCATCTGCTTTTGCCCGTCAGCGTGCGGCACTGGGGTATGGAGAAAACCGAATCCGGCAGGAATTACGGATGAAAGGAATTCCGGAAGATGATATTCTGGCCGCCTTTGCCGAGCTGAGCGAAGAAATGCAGACAGAGATAATCCGAAGAGCAGCTGAAAAAGCTGCTCGAGGGAAAGATCTGACCAGTTATAAGGACCGTCAGCGCATAAAAGCCGCTTTGGCTCGCAGAGGATTTGATTTTGATTCCATTGATGCCGTTCTTGCCGAATTATCTGATTGTTCGGAGGATGACATGTATACCGACTGAAAAAGAGGAGCGAATAAAGCTCCTCTTTTTCAGTCGGATTTTTTTCTGTTAACACTGCCGAAATACAGCAGACTCCCCCAACTCTCTGTTCTTTGGCAATCATGGAATTGGACGCTGGCCAAAGACCTCACGATATTCAAGCGGTGGAGGCAGCTGTTTTTTGGATAATGTGGTATGAAAGATTGCTGCAATTGTTCGCAGAATAATACTCACATCATACCCAATCGACCAGTGATCAATATAATAGAGATCCAGTGCCAGCTTAACGTGAAGAAAACGGTTTATATATGCATCGTCTGTATCCTCATCTGTCAGATACAGATCACCATGCGTGTAATTGAAAATGCTTCCGGGACAGGCAAGCCCGGGCAGAACATCCAGTGTTCGCTTTTCTTCTTCTGTGTAATATTGTCTGACAATGTCAATATCCTCCGGCCGTGGCCCGATAATGGACATGGTTCCGAGAAGAATATTAAGAAGCTGTGGCAGTTCGTCTATTTTTGTCTTGCGAAGAAACGAACCGAAGACAAAAATTCTCGGATCACGTCTCCCGGTGATAGCTCCCTGATTCTCTAGCCCGACATGCATGGAACGGAATTTATAGATTACCATGGGCTGCATGTTCTTTCCCATCCTTCGTGCTTTGTAAATCACAGGTCCTTTGCTGGAACATTTTATTCCGACAGCCGCGATCAGAAATACCGGTGAAAGGAGAATCAGACTGAGCAGTGCAAAAAGACGATCAAGCAGGGATTTGAGTACTTTCTGCATCAGATGTTCCTCCGCATTATTCTGCGGACAGTCATAAAGACCTCCGCTGCATTCATGCATACCTGATTTCCCCAGAACGCCGCCTGATGACAGAGTGCTTCTGATGAACGCGGGTGCGGGTAAGGTTTTACTTCGCTTGTATACTTTTCAAATGCTTTTATTTTTGTCTCCAGCGTATCCGTAATATCAATCCAGGTATCTGGTACAAATTTCCTCGGATAGCCCCATTCAGTACTGCTTCCGGTATAAAAGGTATACAGTTCCCTTATCCACTCACTGGTAGGACGAAGTGCGATATTGGCGGCTTCAAACAGTCGCTGATGATCCTGATTGGCGTCGTATCCGCTCTGGCAGTAGACAATATCCGGATGAAATTGTTCAGAAACCTGTTCAATAGGGGTAATCAGTTCTGTCAGAGTAAAAGTATCCAGACGCTGATCCGGAAAATTAGGCTGGATAACCTCCTCTACGCCAAGGATTTGTGCCGCTTCCCTGGTTGCGGTACTCTGTCCGACACTGTGTCCGTAACGAAGAGACTCTCCTTCGCACATGATGATGCTTTTGATCCTGTCACCCCGTCTGGCATGCAGTGCAACTGTACCGCCTACACCGAGAAGTTCATCATCCGGATGTGCAGCAATGATTAGAACATTACTCATTGGCAAAGACTCCCTTCAATCCGAGAGCGTGCAGCGCCTGTCCGGTATAGCGTTGTCCGTTCTCATCCTCTATTTCTGTGATCATCAGCATCTCATCCTGTGTGCCGACAAGAATGCCGCAGTTTTCCGGATGAAATGAGTAGCAGTTTTTGCCGAGTTCACCTGGTCTGAGACCATTCCGGGCACTTTCTGCCGGCAACAGAGCGGCCTGCCATATAAGATAGCGATGTCCATCAAGAAAAGTAAAAGCGCCTGGATAGGGGTCTGTCAGAGCCCGAATAAAATCATAAATTGCCCGGCCGCTCTGTTCCCAGTTCAGCAGTCCGTCCTTTGGTCTGCGTCTGGGCAGAATCGGTTCGTCTCCGACATCACGGACAACAGGCTTAGGCGGCATCGTTCCTGATTCAAGCGCACAGATAAGCTCGAGTGTCATGTCTGCATCTGTAACAGCTACCTGTTCGTAGAGTGTCTTGCAGGAATCATAAGGTGTAATTGGAAATGCTCTCTGACTGATAATGTCTCCAGCATCTACTTCTTTGCTGAGCCACATCAGTGTATTGCCGCACTCCGTTTCTCCCCGAATCAAAGCCCAGTTCACCGGTGCGCTCCCCCGGTTATGCGGAAGAAGAGCTGCATGCGTGCCGACAGTACCGATTGAAGGAATGTCAAGCAGTCGTTCGGGAAGAATTTCACTCCATCCAAGTACAATCAGCAGGTCTGGCTGATATCTGAGAAGAATCTCATATGCTTCTTCCCCTTTGATGGTATGTACAGGCAGATATGCTACGCCATACTGTTCGCAGTAGGTTCTGTATCCTCTGGTGCCGGCGCTTCTCTTTTGAAACGCTTCATCGTCAAGCGTGATAAAAGCCTCTACCCTCTTCCCTGCTTCAAGAACCTGACGAAATGCCTCAAGTCCTTCCTCATGGAAGCCGATCCAGACAATTTTCATCCTGTGCTCTCCTTTCCGAGCTTCATCCTCTGTCATTGAGTACCGCATCTGTCCGGTATCCATAGCTGACAAACTGTCGTGACAGGGCCTGTATCATTTATAAATACATGGTATGTTGCGCTGCATCTGCCCATGTTCAGCGCTTTTCGACTATTTCTGAATAGTTTTCAATAATATATTCCTGGTCCTCATCACTCAGTCGGGTATTCAGTGGCAGAGAGATCAGGTTGTGATAATACTCATAGGCGTTAGGGAAATCTTCAATATGCCAGCCCAGTTTCCGGTATGCAGTCATCATCGGGAGTGGCTTGTAATGAACATTGCAGCTGATTCCCCGTTCTGCCATTTCGACGATAATCTGGTTGCGTTTTTCTGTATCCGCTCCGGGAATCCGGCTGAGATAGAGATGACCGGAACTCCTGAAATCCTGGCCGCTGTGCTGAAGATGTCCAAGGGAAAGTCGATTTGACATCTGATCATAACGGCGGATCAGTTCATGCCGGCGCTCAAGCATACCAGGATAGCGATCCAGCTGCCTCAGCCCAATGGCTGCAGTGACATCAGTCATGTTGCATTTGTACCATGGTGCAATAATATCATATTCCCAAGAACCTGCATGCTCTTTTGAAAAAGCATCTTTTGACTGCCCGTGCAGGCTCAGCAACTGGTAGAGATGATAGATTTCATTACTATCAATACCAGACAGTGGTCTGAAAGTTGCAGCTCCGCCCTCGGCAGTAGTGAAGTTTTTGACAGCATGAAAACTGTAACTGGCAAAATCACATACTTCCGGCGAGCCAGCCATTGCGCCTTTTCGCTGAGCACCCAGTGCGTGAGCACAGTCTGAAACGATGGCAACACGGCCGATGGCTTCCTGAATTTTTCCCTCCGGCCGGAATACAGAAGCCTTACTCTCAACAACGGCATGAATCCGGTCATAATCGCACATGATACCGCCAAGATCCACAGGAACAATTGCTTTTGTATGTTCATTTATGGCATCGGCAACCTGATCATAGTCCATTTCGAATGATCCGGGCTGGGAGTCAATCATGCGGATTGTTGCACCGACATGGATGGCAGCAGATGCCGTTGCTGTATATGTATATGCCGGTACAATTACCTCATCGCCTGGTTTCAGGCCCAAAACGTGGAAGTTCAGTTCTTCTGCTGCTGTACAGGAGGCAAGACAGACCATTTTTTCTGTATGACAGTATTCTGCCAGCCGACGCTCCAGTTCCTTAGTTCGAGGGCCGGTCGTAATCCAGCCGGAACGTAAAGCTTCTGCAACCTCCTGAATTTCTGCCTCCGAGATATCCGGGGGGCTGAAAGTAATGGTTCTTTTTTTAAGGGAACTGCCCATTTTTTCCATCTTTCAAATTCCTTTCAGAACCCGAAGAAAAACAAAGATCACTTCGTTCGTCCTCGGAAAGAATCCCGGACAAAACCGGGTCAGTAAATCCAATTCGATTATACCATTTGTCCTCTTACGGGTAAAGCATAATTACAAAAGAAGAGACCGAGCTGCGGATGCGTCTCTGTCTCTTCTTTATCATGTGGCAGGGAGTTTTGAACGGCGGTCATTCCAATTCGTCTGAGCGGATTACACCGATAACCTTACCGAAACAGCGTGTTTCTTCATCCATTGGAATCGGTGCATATTTTGTATTAAGTGAGATGAGTTCTGTTTTTCCACGCTGTTTGACATAGCCCTTTCCATCCAGAAGGAAAACACCTATTTCACCGACAGAAGGCATCTGTTGCTTGTTAATCAGCAGAATGTCTCCATCCGAATAGCGTGGTTCCATGGAGTCACCGGATACGGGAACTCCGAAGCTGGTTCCTGGAGGAAGACAGTCTGCAGGAACAGAACGTTTTACAAACGAATCACCCTCAAGAATGGTACCGATACCTGCCGCAGCAGATTGTTCGGAAACCCAGAATTCAATCATCTTCCGAATTCTGGACGGCTTTCTGGCTGTTTCACCGGCCGTCTGTTGTTTCACAGACGAAGCTGAATGTACCCGTTCAAATTCTTCATTCAGTACCAGTTCCACAAGACGTCTGCCGTGTGCATCGAGAGAGGCATATTTTCGTTCCATTTCTGTGGATACGGACTTTTCATGCGGAATGTCCTGGAAAACAGAAAGAGAGTCAATCTGATAGATTTGGCACAGTCGCAGGAAAACATCCGCATCCGGTGTGCGGATACCTCTCTCCCATCCGTACAGGGTTTTCTCCGAGATATCTATATTCTGCTGATGAAAAGCCCCGATTGCTTCTCTGACTGAATAGCCGGCAGCGATTCGGGCTTTTTTCAGCTGATCTGAAAAATGAGACATGGCAGCACCATCCCTGATAAACTATGTCTGTATTATATGAGCTGTTCTTCTTTCTGTCAATTCGAACTTGCTTTTTTTCTTCATTTTGTATCCTTCTGTTCAACGGTTTGACTGTTCGTTCCTGCAGTTTTCTTCGTGAAGCCCGGATTTCTTACGCAAGAGAGGAAGTTCGTCTGCCTGGATATTCTTCAATTTGAATAAAAATGATATTGACAATCTTCAAAATGAAGAATATAATTGGTCCATTAAGAACATTATTCAAGGAGGAACGCGCTATGATGATCAAAGCAGCTCTTTTCATTTTTCTTGTAATCCCTCTCGTTTTTTCCTCGTCGTTACTGCTCGTCCTCTTTTTCATGCATAGTACACTTTTTAAGGTTTCCGAAAAAGTTTCGATGCCAGAGAAAAAGGCAGAAGACTACTATCAGCCGGTTCTCAGTCGTTTTGAGCTGAATCGGATTGTCAGTCAGGTGCGCCGTTTCGATCGCGAAAGAACACATTTGCGTTCATCCAGACCTGTCTATTATTATCTGTGAGGATAAAAAAAGCTGCATCACTCTTCAATCTGAAGAATGATGCAGCTTTTTTCCGTATTGAAGGGTCTGGTTCAGCGCATTTTCATAGGAAATACCGGAGAGCCAGAGCTTATGTGCATAGGACAGAAGTTCGCCAATTTCCTTTCCAGGCTTGAATCCGGCTTCAAGCAGATCAGTTCCGCTGACTTTTTTCTGCTTCAGGATGACATTCCTGTAGTGGTTCATCATACTTTGGAGAAGATTTTCTGTATCGGTGTAACTGTTCATGTCTGTCAGCTGCCCGAGACGGTCTGCTTTCGAAAGAAGAAGCAGATCTTCCGGTACTTCAGATTCGTCAAACATCTTCATATATGATTTTATCCGTGCATTCTGAGCGGGAAGAAGATTTGGCTTCATATGCTGACGGATCATGGATAATACATAGCGCTCCGTTTTTTTATCCGTCTTCAGCCGTTCCATTAATGTGCTGGCCAGAGGTACACCAGCTCTTTCGTGTCCGATAGAGGATATTTTTCCTGTATTTGCATTTATGGCAGTAGTTACAGCTTTTCCGCAGTCATGGAGCAGTGCCGAGAGCATAAACGGCCAGGGCTGTGTTGCTTGGGTACGAAGGGATGCTGCACCATCCAGCGTCAGCATTGTATGCTGCCAGGCATCGCCTTCCGGATGGTATATCGGCGACTGAGGCACATTGACGAGTGCCTCGATTTCAGGAAACCAGATGTGCAGATGATTCATCTTCCTGAGCTGCGTAAAGAAAATGGAAGGATGGATAGACTTTGTCAGTGCCTTCTTCATCTCGGCAAGGACACGTTCACCTGCCAGTGCGTTCAGGCTCATTCCAGAACACAAAGCAATCGTTTCAGGAGCTATTGAAAAACCGAAACGTGCTGCAAACTGTGCCGCACGAAGGACACGAAGCGCATCTTCGGGAAATGTCTGTGTACTGACATGACGAATAATTCCATTTCGAAGATCGTCCATTCCTCCGTAATGATCAATAATCTCGTCTGTCAGAACATTCTGCATCAGTGAATTGATGGTAAAGTCACGACGAGCTGCAGCCTGGCAGGTTCCGCAGAACGGATCAATTTCACAGCGAAAATCGGTGTGTTTTTCACCGGTTCGTTTCTCTTTTCGGGGCATTGCAATGTCAATGTCGTAATGATGAAGGTTATAGATACCAAACGATGCACCGAACATCTGGCGTTCACCCAGAGTGTCCAGAATTTCCTCCAGTTTTTCCGGAACAATGCCGTGCACCTCTATATCTACATCTGGTGTACGGCTATCGTTTCCCATCAGGCGATCTCTGACCATTCCACCGACATAATAGACGGTTCCACCTGCTTCGGCAACTTTGACCGCGATTCGGCGTGCCATCTCAATGTTAAGACTGTAATCCATATCCACCTCTGTAACCGGCATTTTTTGCAGTGCTCTTGTCAGTCGGCTTTTTCCGGCATGACATGCATAAAGGGATCTGTTTTTGCAGATCCCTTTAAATCAGTGAGTCCCCTGTGTCTGTTTGTTCCTGACATTATCTTCATCCAGAAGTCCATCTGCTTTCAGCATATCTGTCAGAACATCAATTTCACTTTCCAGATCAACAAACCGGTACTCATCCAGAGATTCCACCTGTTTTTTGAATGCCTGATCTACTTCACCGAGTGCGTTTGTAATCCGGTTGCGGACTTCCCGGGCTTTTGTTGAGTATGCGTTTCGATCCAGTTTAGCCCGGGCATTGAGCAGTTTCAGTGTCGTAGGCAGATAATACCGGAGAAATGTCCGCATCTGAGGCAAAAGTTCTTTTTTCTGACGGAGGATATCCAGAATCTGCCGGCAGCTGTTTTCTATGGATGCGATTGTGGAAGAAAGAGCCGGATCAGGAATGCGGTCATTGGCCTGTCGAATCATTTCCAATGCCTTTTCGCCCTCTGCAATGATGACATCGACATCCGATGAGTCAAAGGAAGGTATCTCCGTTTCCTCCACCGAAGATGGTGCCTTTTTTCCGCTGAAGGAGCCGAAAGCATGGTAACCGGCATCAGAATTCTCATCCCTTACGGTATAATCCTCACCGACGACAACGTTTCCATCGGAACTGTCGTCTTCTCTGCGGTATTGAGTATAGTTGCTGGAAAATGATTCCTCTGCTTCCTCTTCTTCAAGTACCCGCTCCGCTCTGTCCAGAACATAAAAAGCGAGGTAAACGATAACCGGGCCCACAGGACCTCCAATGAAAAGTGAACCAAGGTAATAAGCCCATCTCGGAAGCAGACTCAAATACTGTTTTGCTTTTCTGTAACTCGACTTTTTCATTTTTTCCTTTCAGAAACAGGCGTAAAAACTGCCCGCAAAACACATGGTTATTTATCTGTTGCGTTCAGTATATCACAAAAGAAATACGAATCCTATCTATTTATTATTTTGTTCCGGCTTTTCTGCTATCGGTCAGTCATTCAGGCGAAGTCTCTTCGCTCAGGATAAGCAAGAAGTCCTGCTGTTTTCTGAATACAGCGAAGTGTTTTCTGCACATTCGTTTTCTCACTGAGAAAACAGAAAACTGAAGGCGGATCTGTGAAAAGAATGCCGACATCATGCGTTATTCCATCATCTTCACCTGTCTTATGCGCACACTCCACATCCGAAAAAAGTGATTCTTTCCCATTTCCATTGGCTGAAAGATAAAATGGGATTTTCCCATTCAGCTGCTGATCAGAAAGAATATCCAGCATTTCCCGGGATGCTTCGGGACTTACAAGAGTTCCGTTCAGGATACGACGGAGCAGGATTGCCATGTCTTTTGCTGTTACTGTGTTCTGGATGCCCATTGCTGACTTTTCTTCATCAAACATTTTTCGGCGCAGGCGTGTTCCCCGGAGACCCTGACGCTCAACAAAGCGGTTAACCGCTTCAATTCCGACCAGATCGATCAGACAGTTTGTCGCGGTATTATCAGAAACGATAATCATAAGGACGACAAGATCACGTATGGTGATGCGAAGACCTGCATGCAGACGGGAAAGAACACCGCATCCTGGCATCATCTCCTTTGCATTCGTTTCCACTACCTGGTCAAGTGAAAGCAGATTCTCACGGGCAGCTTCAAAGACTGTGCCCATAATCGGAAGTTTGATGACAGAGGCCGCAACAATTGGATCATCTCCGTTGAGCTGCAGCTTCGAACCATCTCCAGCCTCTATGTAAACCCCTATTCTTCCGTCAAGATTTTCTATTTCAGAACGGATCAGTTCAAATTTCATCTGTTTTTCCTGCATTCTGTATTTCTTTCTTTTCGGAGATATCTTCTCTTTGGCTGCTGGAAACGCAGGCTGACGGGGTGTTATCGTGCTGTTTTTTCTGCGCCGCCCGAATATTTTGCCTTCGCCGTTCAAGGAAAGGAAGAAAACTCTCGTGGTAGACAAAGTCTACAATCGCAGCTGTCGGAATGGCCAGCAGAAGACCCCAGACGCCAAACATACGACCGCCAATAATGATAAAGGCAAGAATGACTACGGACGAAACACCAAGTGTTCCACCGAACATTTTGGGCTTGATGACATAGCCGTCGACGGTCTGAAGAATAATCGTAAAAACGATGAACGCAAGTGCATTCCAAGGATCAGCCAGAAGGAGAATAAATGCACTGATTACTGCACCAACCAGCGGACCGAAAGTTGGTGCCAAGTTAGTAACACCTACCACTACAGAAATCAGAACTGCATAGGGAATCTGCATGATGGTCATGAAGATAAAATTGGAAACACCGACGATAAGCGCGTCCACAAGTTCATAGACCACGTATTTTCCGATAATTGAGTTGCATTTTAAAAGGAAAAGCTGCAGACCAACCTGTTTTTCTTCTGGAACAATCAGTCTCAAAAAACGTTTGAAACCCTTGACAATTGAATTAAGATCAATCAGAAAGTAAATGGAAAGAATGATAGTAATAATCCATGTAAAAATATGGTTGCCTATGCTTGTTGAACTACTGAGAACCACTGCCAGGTTTTCTCTCAGATAGTTTGAGATCGTACTGAGGATATTTGCGCTGTATGTAGTCACCGCGGACAAATCCAGATCAAATCCTTCTACATTTTCCTCTACGGTAAGCCCAAAGGAGTTGATGAGGGACAAAAGCTGTGAAATATAACCATCCATATTGTCGATGAAACTGAGAACGCTTGAAATAACCTGGGGAATCAGGGCTGACATCAGGATGATCAGAAAAACGAGGAGAAATACAAAAGCGAGGGCTACAGAAAGATTCCTTGAGAGATGCCGGTTTCGCAGTTTTCCAAATGGGAAACGTTCTAGAGCACGTACCAGGGGATCGAGAATATATGCAAAAATCATACCCATTACAACTGGAAACGTATATCCGAAAAGAGCACCAAAAACCTCATGGATGGTATGAAAATGTGTGATTATCACGTAAAGGACAACTGCCGAACAGGACGCAATGGTATAAGGTATCCAGCGTCCATTTCCCATTTCACTGATTTTTCGCATAAGTCCTCCTCGCTGCTTGTTCAGTGGGAAGTTTTCGAACTGAATCTGAACAGTATTTTATATCACAAGAGAAAGAAAATCAACATTCTTGTTTGATTCCTTCAGAGAGATACAATGGGCGCATGCACTGCTGATAAAAAACTTCTTGCTTCCATTTTCAGGGCATCTCATGTATAATATGCCTATCAACAGTTAGGAGGTAATACTTATGGCTCGTGGAGGATTCTCCGGATTTCCGGGAGGAAATAATATGCAGCAGCTGATGCGCCAAGCGCAGAAACTGCAGCAGCAGGCACTTGAAATGAATGAAAAACTCGATAATATGGAGTATACGGGAACCGCCGGCGGCGGTGCAGTTACCTGCACGGTAAATGGAAAGCGGCAGATCGTTTCCCTTAATATTAAGAAAGATGTGGTAGATCCGGAAGATGTCGAAATGCTCGAGGATATCGTACTCACGGCAGTCAATGATGCCCTGAAG